>DXBX01000027.1 GCA_019116285.1 Candidatus Bacteroides merdigallinarum | reverse complement strand
AACTTTGCTTTCGGTGATCATAGCGACTATTGTTTGTAAATCTTTGTAATTCAGCACTATAAAGATACAACAATTTTCGCTAATCACCAATTTTACAAGTACTTATAATTCATCGAACTCACGTTAAAATACGACATTCAAACCTAACGTAAAACTTCTTTGCTGGGGATATGCTCCCGAATCTATACCTCGTAAAGAAGGAGTGGAACCAAATGAATTCACTTCCGGGTCATAACCTCTGTAATCCGTTATCGTAAACAGATTATTAGCCGATGCACTTATCCGAATATTTTCTACAAACGGGAAAGGCTTCTTCAAGGTGTAACCAATGGTAATATTACGCAATTTCAAATAAGAGCCATCTTCCAAATATAAACGAGAGAAGCGCAAATCACGACCTGTATAGTAGAAGATCTTAGGAGCAGTTGCACCTTCCGGATTGACACTCCAAGACTGTTCATACACGTAATATGGGACATTCCGGGTCGTTCCTAAATCATAATAACGCAGTGCATTCATATTAAAGATATCATTACCCTTAACTCCCTGAAACAAAAGGCTGCAATCAAAATCCTTCCAGGTCATATTGATATTAAAACCATAAAAGAAATCCGGGTTGGCATCGCCTATCCAAGTTTGGTCTTGATCTGTAATAAATCCATCATCATCCAGATCTTTGTATCTTAATTCTCCAATCCAATCTCTTCGAATGATTTCCTCGGTAGCAGCATCCGAACTATTAATCGTGTATTCAGGATATTGCGCCTTGAATTGTTTACTATTGATGACTTCCTCACGACTGTTCCAAATGCCGTCTCCTACATATCCATAAAACGAGCCTATTGAATGTCCATTGGCTATTGCATAAGGACGCAAGCTATTGTATATGGAGTTCGGGAACATGGGTTCATCTCCGAAATCGCAAACCTCATTTTCATTGAACGAGATATTTGCTCCCAAAGATAATGTAAAATCCCGACTTTGCACAGCACGGACATTCAATGCCGCTTCAAATCCACGGTTTATAACAGCTCCACTGTTGGAAAGTATCTGCATAATACCTGTACTGGGAGGAACTTGCTTATACTGCAACAAATCTGTAGTCTTCTTATGATAAAAATCCAACTCCAATGAAACTCGATTAAAGAATCCTAGTTCCAGACCAATGTCATGCTGCCATGTCGTTTCCCTGGTCAAATCCTTATTGCCCGGATTATATGTATTGGTGGCATAACCATTTTGCACAGTAGAACCAAACGGATAGTTTGCAGCGGCCATAATAGCAAATGTCTGATAAGAACTTATGGCTTGATTACCTGATGCGCCATAGCTATAACGGATCTTCACATTATCTATCACTTTTGATAGCGGCTTCATGAACTTTTCTTCCGAAAGTCTATAAGAAACGCCCACTGACGGGAAGAAAGAAGCACGTTTCCCTTTCGCAAATTTGCTGGACATATCCTCACGAGCAGTAAATGTCAAATAATATTTTCCTGCATAATTATAAGCCAAACGCCCGATGACGGAGAATAGACGAGATTCTCCCTTGCCTGATGTGGCTGACAACATTTCGCTGGCATCCTGCAAAAGCCAACCATCTGTTGAATCTGTACCAAAACCTTGTACTGTCACAATTTTATTATAATAACTAGACGATTCCCAAGAGGTACCTACTGTTGCACTTACGTTGTGATCGCCCCATGTCTGATTGTACATCAACAAGTTATCAAACAGCAATGAAGAGCGCCAATTATCACCTGCATAAGATTTTCCATTCACTGATTTACCCTCGGCCATCGTCCTTGGCCAATATTTATTGGCATCATTATGTGTATAGTTAAATCCTAATACAGTTCGGAAAATAAGTCCTTTCATCAAGGTTATATTCAGATAATTGGACGTTCGGAATGCAATATTTCGATTTTCATTCAACGCATCAGCATACCGGGTAGGAACTCCCACCATGCTATATTCATTATCCAAATCTTCTTGGGTCTGAGTAGCAGGATAGGTGATAGCCGAACGAATGATACCTTCAGTACCATTATTCTGATTGTTGGTAGCTGTTTTAACAATGCTTGAGTTCGCAAATGTACCCGATATGGAAGAACCGAATTTCAACCAATTCTTCACTTGGCGGTTCAGACTGGCTTTTATCGTATAACGCGTATAATCCGAACCTGTCACAATACCTTTTTGTGTCAAATAACCACCACTGACAGAATAATCATATCCCTTGGCCTGTCCCGAGATATTAAGATTCAAATCATGCATAACTCCTGTACGGAATATCTGATCCTGCCAATAATACGGGTCATTATCAAAATCATCCGGACCTTCCAAATATTCACCTTCAGAATTTTCCATGCCAGGGAATGGCAAATTAATCTGCTCCCATTCGAAATCTGAAACTTCTTGCGTATTGATATAAGACAAGTTTCTATATCGCGCATAATCTCTCGCTCCCAAGACTTTTATCTTCTTCGTAGGATTACTGAAGGTTGTTTTATACGAAAAGGAGACTTGATCCTTTTCTTTCAACCCACTGCCGCTTTTGGTGGTGATAAGAACAACACCATTGGCACCACGCGAACCATAAATAGCGGTAGAAGAGGCGTCTTTCAAAATTTCAATAGATGCAATGTCATTAGGATTGAGTGAAGACAAAGCATTATTATAAGAAGGTGCACTCGAATCAAAATTGATGGTATCGTCATTGCTATCCGAAACAGGCACTCCGTCGATGACATATAAAGGTTCTGTAGAGCCTTGGAAAGAGTTTGTACCACGAATCTGAATACTGATGCCACCACCAGGCGCACCATCATTAGATACTACGTTCACACCGGCAAGGCGTCCCTGCAATCCATGTTCCAAACTAACCGGAGAGTTCTTGAGCAAATCTTCACTCTTGACTTGTCCTACCGAACCCGTAAGGTCACTCTTCTTCACATAGCCGTAACCTACAACAACTACTTCGTCCAGCAATTCCGTATCTTCACTCAACCGGACATTGATGACAGACTGATTGCCCACCACCACTTCTTTAGACGTATAGCCGATATAAGAGAATACCAAAGTAGCTCCCGGCTCTACCTCCAAAGAGAAATTTCCGTCTATATCCGTGATGACTCCTTTTGAAGTGCCTTTCACGAACACACTGGCTCCTATAACCGGACCTGCCGCATCGGTTACGGTTCCGGTAACAGTCTTTTTCTGTTGTACCACATCGGCCTCTACAACAGAAGCCGCATACAAACGGGGTGGTGCATAGATACCACCCACCATGCAAGCGCAAATCAACAGCGCTGCCTTCTTAAAATTTACATTCATCATGTTTTTCATAACTACTAATTTTATTTAGTTCATTATCTAATTTCCGACATAATCAGAAGATAAAGTCGAGGGGCTGAACCCCTCTGACTCTTTATCTACCTTAATCTAAGAAAAACAGGAAACGGACCTGGCCTTTTCCGTTGACAAAAGTAAGCAACCTCTGTCAGAAAGGCTTTCCCGAATGGTTACAGGAGGGGGTCTTTTGATGAATTACACAAAAGGGAAGGGTTTTTACCCAAATGGGAAGGGTACACTATAGGTCGGAATGGAAGATTTGTGTACTTTTGCACCCAACATTAACGACTATTATCATGAGACACCTCTTGTTCCTGCTCTTTCTACTGATAGGATGGACCGGTAGGGCCCAATACACTTTCCATACCTTCGATGTCAAATCGGGTATGTCCGACAATTACGTGCAATCCATCCTGCGCGACCGGTATGGATTCATATGGTTTGGAACCCTCAACGGGTTGAACCGCTATGACGGTTATCATTGCAAGACCTATCAGACTACTCCATTCGGTACTTATAACAACTCCATCTCGCAAGTCTTGGAAGATGCGGCCGGAAACATCTGGATACAGACGCCGGGGCGACTTTTTATCTATGACCGGGGAAAAGACCGGCTTGATTCTGTCATAGAGAAAGTAGTGGCCCCTCTCCACATACCTAGCAATATCCGGCAGCTGCAAACCGATGAAGACAAGAACCTGTGGTGCATCAGCGAGGATATATTATATAGATATGTATATAAGGAACGCAAACTCTACATACTGCAGCTCCCCAAGAAAAAAGTCATAAACTATACCTCACGTAAAGGAGAATGTTACTTGTTATTTGAAGACGGAGAAATAGCCAAGGCAAATATGGGCAACGGACGCCTGCAAAGCGCCTTCCGCATCCGACAAGCCGCCAGCATCCGTATTTATCTGGATACGCAGGACCGATTATGGTGTCATGACAAGAACAGGCAAGGTGCCATCTGCTTCGACACCCACACTTATCGTTCCCTCCGCTTTTCGTGCCAAGAGATACTAAAAACGGAGCTCATCAACTCTATTGCCGATGACGGTGAAGGCAATATATGGATAGGCACCAACAGCCAGGGCATATTCGTAATAGATAAGGATCTAAAACATTTCAACCACTTACACAGTCATCCGGGGCATCCCTTTGCATTGCCCAGCAACCATATCAGTTGTTTCTACAAAGATGACAAGAACACGATTTGGGTCGGCACCAGCAAACAGGGTGCGGCCTTCGCACACCTGCAAAACACGCCGTTCGAGATTTGCCGCACGCCCGTTCACGAAGATATCAGCTGCTTCCTAGAAGACCGGGAAGGAAACATCTGGATAGGCTTCGACGGAAAAGGCTTGTTATGTCATAGCCCCCGAAATGGACGGAATACCCTATATAATACAACCCAAGGCAATCTGTCGTCCGACCTCATTATCGGCGCATATACAGACTCAAAAGGCAGAATCTGGTTCGGAAGCTATGGAAACGGATTGTTCTTTCGGGAAAACGGGCGTTTTGTGCCTGTGACTTATCCGACCCGAGCCGGAGAAGATTCCCCTATCAAGTTTGTCCGCCATTTGACCGAAGATAACAGAGGAAACCTATGGATTGGCACTTTCAACCATGGACTCTATTGCATGGATTCCCAAGGAAATTTCAGTGCGTTTACCAGGGAGAACTCCTGCCTCCGCACCCATACGATTACGGCCTTGGCTCATCTGCCGGAAGAGGATACACTATACGTGGGAACAAGTACCGGACTTTACAAACTGGATACGGCTCGAAAGCACTTAGCACCTGTCTCCGCAAAGACTCGGGACGGACAATCCTTGGGAATTATCCATATCCACTGTTTGTGCCTGGACAAACGAGGCTTATTGTGGATAGGCACTCCAAATGGCATGCTGATTTATGACAGAACCACACAATCCCTCGCCCACCTTACCACACACAACGGCCTTTCGCACCCGCGCATCCGTGGCATGGCCGAAGACCACGACGGCAACCTGTGGGTCACCACCGACAAAGGAATCACCCACATAGTCGTGGTGGACGACCCGAACCGGCAAGACTTGCAACTCAGGTGCTACCCCTACTATGCAGAAGACGGCATTGGCAATATCACCTTCAATGCCTACTCCATCTACTGCACACGCAAGGGAGAAATACTGGCGGGCGGCAACGGACAATATATAAAGATACACCCGGACATCTGCCGGTATCAGCCGACAAGACACCAAGCGAGCTTCACCGGACTATACGTCGCCAACCAACCGATCAACGTAGGAGAAGCGGATGTAAACGGCCGCATCCTGCTGAAACAGAACATACAACAGTTGGACGCCATTACCTTGGACCATTCGGACGTGAACTTCGCCATCGAGGTTTCCTCCATGGACTATCTGTCGCAACACAAACTCAAGTTTGCCTATCGCACCAATCCCGGCGAGAGGTGGGTACAAGCTACCGGCAACCGAATCAATTTCAACCGGCTGGCACCCGGCACCTACCACCTCCAAGTGAAAGTGGACGAACCCAACGGAGAGAACAACCCCGTCTCCGAGCTGACCATCCGCATCCGTCCGCCGTTCTGGTTGTCCGGCCCGGCATACGGTCTGTACATCCTGATTTGCCTGGGACTGGTGGTCTTGTACGCCCATTGGTCGCACAAGAAGCACCGTCGCACCCTCCTGCAACAGAAGAAGGAGATGGAAGCCGCCCAGCAACACGAGATGGATGAAGCCAAGCTGCGCTTCTTCACCAATATCAGCCATGACCTGCGCACGCCCTTGTCACTGATTATCACGCCGCTGGAGCAACTGCTCAAATCCGATAAGGCTCCGTAGGCAAAGGAGGAACTGGAACTGATGCGGCGCAACGCCTCGACCCTGATGAACGAGGTGAACCAACTGCTGGACTTCCGCAAACTGGACCAGCACAAAGCACAATACGCGCCCTCCTACGGTAATCTGTCCGCCTTTGTGGCCGGCATCTGCGATGTATTCAGGCCCTTGGCGCAAAAGAGCAAGATTACCCTGGAACTCGTCACCGCCCATCCTTCCCTGGAAATGAACTTCGACCGCAACAAAATGGAGCGTATCCTATACAACCTGCTGAGCAACGCCCTCAAATACAACCATACAGGCGGAAGCATCACGGTCAACGTGGATGAAATACAAACAGACGGCCACGAAACGGCACGTATCCGCGTGGCAGACACAGGCATCGGCATCAAAGACGAAAACAAAGAGCGAATCTTCGAGCGATTCTTCCAAGAAACGCATACGGATACTCCCTACATGGGCAACGGAATCGGACTGCACATCGTCAAGGAATACGTCGAACTGCACCACGGAAGCATCACGGTCGAGGACAATCACCCGGCCGGCACCATCTTTTCTGTCCTGCTGCCCATCGACAAAAGCCTGCCCGCCCGACAACCGGCAGACACCCCGTCGGAAGACAACGATACCGGACAAGCTGAATCCATCGAGGAAACTGGCAACAACGATTGCCTCCTCATCGTGGAAGACAACGACGATTTCCGGAATTTCCTGGTCAGCTGCCTGAAGGACAAATACCAGGTGGTGGCAGCCGAAAACGGCCAAAAGGCGCTCGAAATACTGGACCGACAGACGGTGAACCTGATTATCAGCGACGTCATGATGCCCGTGATGGACGGCATGGAGCTCTGCCGCCGCATCAAGCACGACATCCGCTTCTCGCACATCCCCATCATCCTGCTGACGGCGCGGACGGCCGAAGAACACATCCTGGGCGGACTGAAAGAAGGAGCAGACGACTACCTCACCAAGCCGTTCAACCTGGATATCCTGCTGCTGCGCATCCAGAAGCTGCTGGCCTGGACCCAAGAGAACCACCGCAAATTTCAGACAATGGACGTATCCCCCGCCGACATCACCGTCAGCACCCTCGACGAAGAACTGATTGGCAAGGCCATCCGGCTCATGGAGCAGGAAATGGACAATGCCGACTTCTCCGTGGAGGAATTCAGCAACCGCCTGGGCCTCAGCCGTAGCGGCTTATACAAGAAACTGATGCAAATCACCGGCAAGAGCCCCCTGGAATTCATGCGCACCCTGCGGCTCAAGCGGGGAAAAGCATTGCTGGAGAAGAGCGGGGACAGTATCTCGCAGATAGCCTACCAAGTGGGCATGTCGCCCAAACAATTCGCCAAGTTCTTCAAGGAGGAATTCGGCTACCTGCCTTCAGATTACAAGAGGCAGGCCGCCGGAACTTCCCGCTGATGTGGCCGGAATCTTCCCCCATCTGTGCTCAAAAAGTTTCCGAGGCCTTGACTATTCTATATTTCCAGGCTGGAAATACACATTTCCAGGTTGAAAATGTACATTTCTAGGCTGGAAATACACATTTCTAGGCTGGAAATACACTTTATCTGAGGCATCGGAAACTTTTCCGGCCTCTTTCAACAGCTTTTTGAGGCACAATGACAGAGTTTTCGGACATACAAAAAAGACATTTCCCGAAAGATATGCTGTAAAACATCTGTGTCGTTTGATTATTTATGCGTACCTTTGTTCCATTATTCTACTTATTTATTAACCCATCCAATAAGATGAAGAAAATTAATCAAATTCTATTGGCCGGCACCATCCTCGCCGCCTGCGCTGCTTGCAGCAAGGAAGCCGAAGCCACGTATGAGGTAGTACCTCTTCCCCAAGAGGTGAGTCTGACACAAGAGGCGCCTTTCCGCCTGAACAAGCACACGATTATTGCCTATCCCGAAGGCAACAACCTGTTGCAACGCAATGCGGAGTTCCTCTCCGAATACATCGGCCTGTCCGCCGGATTCTCCCCCGAGGTAAAAGCCTTTGCCGCAGGGAACGAGCCCGACGCGAAAAGCATCGTGCTGAACATTGACGATGACATCGAAAATCCCGAAGGCTACAAGCTGGACGTCAACGCCGACCGCGTGGAGATTGAAGGACAGACGCCCAACGGCGTATTCTACGGCGTGCAGACGCTGCGCAAATCCATCCCTGCAGGCACCGATGCCACGGATATCCTCCTGCCCGCCGGCGAGGTGAAGGACGCACCCCGCTTCGGCTACCGCGGCTTCATGCTGGACTGCTCGCGCCACTTCTTCCCCGTGGAGTTTGTCAAGAACTTCATCGACATCCTGGCCCTGCACAACATCAACACGTTCCACTGGCACATCACGGACGACCAAGGCTGGCGCATCGAAATCAAGAAATATCCCGAACTGACCACTATCGGCTCGAAACGCAACCGCACAGTCATCGGACGCAACACGCCCGAATATGACAATACCCCCTACGGAGGCTTCTACACGCAGGATGAGGCGCGGGATATCGTGAAGTATGCCCAAGAGCGCTACATCACCGTCATCCCCGAAGTAGACCTGCCGGGACACATGCTGGCCGCACTGGCTGCTTATCCCGAATTGGGTTGCACGGGCGGCCCGTATGAAGTATGTCCCAACTGGGGCGTCTTCGAGGACGTGCTCTGCCTGGGCAATGAGAAAACATTCGAATTCCTGGAAGGCGTGCTGGACGAAATCGTAGACATCTTCCCCGCACGCTATATCCACATCGGCGGCGACGAAGTGCCCCGCACACGTTGGGAGAAGTGCCCCAAGTGCCAGGCACGCATTCGCCAGCTGGGCTTGAGAGATGACAAGGAGCACACGGCCGAAGACCGCCTGCAAAGCTACTGCATGGCCCGCATCGAGAAGTATCTGAATGCCAAGGGCCGCCAGATTATCGGCTGGGACGAAATCCTGGAAGGTGAAGTAGCTCCCAACGCCACGGTGATGTCCTGGCGCGGCATTGAGAACGGCATCGAAGCTGCCCGCCTGAAGCATGACGTCATCATGGTGCCCACCACTTATGCTTACTTCGACTACTACCAGACAGACAACCGCGACGGAGAGCCGCTGGCCATCGGCGGTTACGTGCCTGTGGAGAAGGTGTACAGCCTCAACCCCACTCCGGACGAACTGACTGCTGAAGAGAAAGAGCACATCATCGGCGCCCAGGCCAACCTCTGGACGGAATACATACTGGACGGCAAGCATGTGGAATACATGGCCCTGCCGCGTATGGCCGCCTTGAGTGAAGTCCAGTGGGTACAACCCGACAAGAAAGACTATGACGCCTTCACGCAACGCCTGCTCCGCCTGCTCAAGATTTACGATGCAAAGGGCTGGAATTACTCGAAGGCCATGTTTGACATCCGTGCACAGTATACCCCCCAGCCGGCAGAAGGCGAAACGAAAGGTGCCATGCAGATTGAACTGAGCACACCGGACAATGCACCGATTTATTACACGACGGACGGCACCGAACCGACAGAAGCCTCCACGAAATACGAAGCTCCTATCCGCATTGACCAATCCGCCGAGTTCCGCGCCACGGCCATCCGCCCGGACATCAAGAGCAAGGTTGTCGCCAAGAGCATCGCCTTCAACAAGGCAACGCTCCGCCCCACCACGCTGCTGACGCAACCCGCCAAGCAATATACGTACAAAGGCGGCGTCACGCTGACTGACGGCTTGAAGGGCGGCGACCTCTATGGCAGCGGTGAATGGCTGGGATTCTACACGGACGATGCCGTGGCAGTGATTGACTTGGGCGAGAAGACCTCCATCAGCAAAGTGGCCACGCACGCCAATGTGGACATGAACTCCTGGATTATGGGCTGCGCCGGTCTCTCGGTTGCCGTGTCCGATGACAACAAGGACTTCCGCGAAGTCTTGAACAAGGATTATCCCGAAACGAAAGTAGACCAGAAGGCTATCGAAAGCTATGAAGAAAGCTTCGAGCCCGTAGAAGCCCGCTATGTCAAAGTAACTGTCAAGCGCTTCAAGGCACTGCCGAAAGGACACTCGGGTGCAGGCAAGGCCCCGTTCCTGTTCATCGACGAGATAGCTGTGGACTAAACGCCGCAGATTGACTGACCAACAAGGTGGGGAAGATGCCGGAAATGACGGCAGGCTTCCCCACCTTTTTTATGTCTCCAAGCGTTTTTAGGTAAAATTGGTAGGAATATCTGTCCGGCTGGTTATCCATGACTGACAAATCTTTCCTACCTTTGCAGGCGATTATTAAGCACTAACTTCATTCTACTTATGTTACGTAAAATAAGACTGACGCTGGCCATCCTGTTCTTCGTCTGCATCACGCTGCTCTTCCTGGACTTCACGGGGAGCATCCACCTGTGGTTCGGCTGGATGGCGAAAATCCAATTCCTGCCGGCCGTGCTGGCCCTCAACCTGGGCATCGTCGCCCTGCTGGTGGTGCTGACCCTGGTGCTGGGACGCGTATATTGTTCCGTCATCTGCCCGCTGGGCGTACTGCAGGACATCGTGTCGTGGCTGAACAGCCGCCGCAAGAAGAGACTGAAGTATCGCTTCTCCTATTCGCCTGCCCTGTCGTGGCTGCGCTATACGATGCTGGGCGTGTTCATCGTCGCCCTGGTGGCAGGCATCGGTTCGCTGGCCGCCCTGCTGGCTCCCTACAGCTCCTACGGGCGCATCGCCTCCAACTTCTTCGCCCCTGTCTACCGCTGGGGCAACAATCTGCTGGCCTATCTGGCCGAGCGTGCAGACAGCTATGCCTTCTACGAGACGGACGTGTGGCTGAAAAGCCTGCCCACGTTCCTCATCGCACTGGTCACTCTGATAGTCATAGTGGTCCTGGCATGGCGCAACGGACGTACCTACTGCAACACCATCTGTCCGGTAGGCACGGTGCTGGGTTTCCTGTCACGGTTTGCCCTGTTCCGCATCACGATAGACAAGGACAAATGCAACGCCTGCGGCCTCTGCTCGCGCCGGTGCAAGGCGGCCTGCATAGACGGCAAGACGCACCAAGTGGACTATAGCCGCTGCGTGGCGTGCATGGATTGCATCGACACCTGTACGCACGATGCCATCCACTATCGGTTGGTGACCAAACTTCCCAAAGAACCGGCACAGTCCCCCTCTGCCCCGGCTCCGGAGAAGGGAGCGAAAAGTGCCACCCGCCGCAGCTTCCTGACCGCCACCGCCCTGGTGGCCACTACCGCCTTGGTGAAAGCCCAGGAGAAGAAGGTGGACGGCGGACTGGCCACCATCGAGGATAAGAAAATCCCCAACCGTCTGACACCCATCCTGCCACCGGGTGCACGGAGTGCCCGCCACTTCGCCCAGCACTGCACAGGCTGCCAGCTCTGCGTGTCGGCCTGCCCCAACGGCGTGCTCCGTCCCAGCACGGACCTGACGAAGCTGATGCAGCCCGAAGCCTCCTACGAGCGCGGCTATTGCCGTCCGGAGTGCGCACGCTGTGCCGAAGTTTGTCCCACGGACGCCATCCGCCTGACAGACCTGGCCGAGAAGTCTGCCACCCAGATAGGCCATGCCGTATGGATCAAGCAGAACTGCGTGGTGCTGACCGACGGCGTGGAGTGCGGCAACTGTGCCCGCCACTGTCCGACGGGAGCCATACAGATGATTCCCCTGCAAGGGCATCATCGTCACCGCCACCGGGGCGGACGCGAAGAAGAAGGCAACGAGCCGGAGAAGCAACCCCTGATTCCGGCCATCAACATAGAACGCTGCATCGGTTGCGGCGCCTGCGAGAACCTCTGTCCGGCGCGTCCGTTCAGTGCCATCTATGTAGAGGGACACGAAGTGCAACGCACGATTTGACCTTCCGGTAACTCATCGTCAAGGGTATCAGATACTCGTCGCCAACAGTATCTGATACCCTTTGTCAACAGTATCTGATACCCTTCGTCAACAGTATCTGATACCCTTCGTCAACAGTATCAGATACCCTTGAAAGGCACTCACCTGGCAAAATACTCTTCCCTCTCCAGCCTGCTGACACGCTCCGTGCGGACCTCATCACAGATTCCCAAAAGTTAATGATATGCGCCTCCATACAAAGATAAATATTCACTTCAAAAAGAATAGCGATTCATGCAAACCAACAAGTAACCCTCTGCATAAAGGTATTCCCCAAGCCCTCTATGCGAATCTGTCGGAAAAATAGTAGCGATTCTGTGGATTTTCACTACATTTGTATCCGAAATCCAAGAAGAAATCATATAACCACCACTTTTCAACGGAAGAATAAAACTCATGAAAAAGAGACTTCTGATAGGATGTTGCATCGGATTGCTGTGGTCGTATGCTTTGCCAGCCGCAGCCCAGCAAATAGTGTATAGCAACGCCAGAGCACTGGCCGAAGGCCGGGGGGACACCGTAACCACCCTGCGCGTGGAGCGACGTACCCTGAACCAGCTCTACCTGATGGGCGGAGCGGACTACCGCATCGAGTCGTCCGCCAATCAAAGCCTGAGCCGCTACCTGCGCAAGCGTTGCTATGCCGTACGCATTGACACGACCCTCTACGTCAACTGCCGCAAGATGCGCTACAAGCGTTATCGCTTGGGAGGATGGTATGCCTCCGCCATGGAGATAAACGGACACATCTTCTACGCAGCCCAACCCGTGGGCCAGGCCGCCACCGAGACTCTGACTCCGGACGATGCCCAGAAACTGCCCGGCGAAGTGGGCGACGCCATCCAGGCTTCCAGCTTGGTAAACCAACGCGTCTATTATGAACTGAATCTGGAGACGGGGCGTTCTTACTTCGTGGACAAGGAACGGATGAGCGAATTACTGGCCGGACAACCGGAACTGTTGAAGGAGTTTGAAAAAGAGACCAGCGAATCGGCAGAAGTGATAGGGAAATACCTGCGGCAACTGAAATAGCCGCAACGTGACTATTTGCTAAATAATCCCGGTATCTATTGCAGATATCGGGATTATTTCATATCTTGCGGCTCAATTACCAACGTCTTTATGACAAAATGTAACCAAGCCCATGAAAATGAACCTTAACAACCAACTGCCCCCCTACCCGGCCTTCGTCGAAGGCATCCGGCGGGCTCCCGACCGTGGCTACACCCTCAATCCCGCGCAGACTGCCACGGCCCTAAAGAACGCCCTGCGCTACATCCCCAACGAACTGCACGAACAGCTGGCACCCGAATTCCTTGAGGAACTCCGCACCCGGGGCCGCATCTACGGCTACCGCTTCCGCCCGGAAGGAGACCTCAAGGCGAAACCCATCGACCAGTACAAAGGCAAGTGCATCGAGGGAAAAGCCTTCCAAGTGATGATAGACAACAACCTGGCTTTCGACGTCGCCCTCTATCCCTACGAGCTGGTGACCTACGGCGAGACGGGACAAGTCTGCCAGAACTGGATGCAGTATCGCCTCCTCAAAATGTACCTGGAGGAACTGACACAGGACCAGACCCTGGTCGTGGAGAGCGGCCATCCGCTGGGACTATTCCAATCCCATCCCGAAGCCCCGCGCGTCATCATCACCAACGCCCTGATGGTGGGTCTCTATGACAACCAGCAGGATTGGCACACGGCCATGCAGCTGGGCGTGGCCAACTACGGACAGATGACTGCCGGCGGCTGGATGTACATAGGCCCGCAAGGCATCGTGCACGGCACGTTCAACACCCTGCTCAATGCCGGACGCCTCAAGCTGGGCATCCCGCAGGACGGCAACCTGCAAGGGCGGCTGTTCGTCTCCTCCGGTCTGGGCGGTATGAGCGGTGCCCAACCCAAGGCGGCCGAAATGGCAGGCGCGGCGGCCATCATCGCCGAGGTGGACAGTTCGCGTATCGAGACCCGCCTCCGCCAAGGCTGGGTGGGCAGCGTGACAGACCACATGGACGAAGCCTTCCACCAAGCCCACGAAGCCATGCGCGAAGGCAGAGCTATTTCCATTGCCTACCACGGAAACATCGTGGACCTGCTGGAGTACGCCGTCAAGGAGAACATCCCCATCGACCTGCTGTCCGACCAGACCTCGTGCCATGCGGTGTATGACGGCGGCTATTGCCCCGCCGGGCTCAGCTTCGAGCAACGCACCGCCATGCTGCACCAAGACTCACACCACTTCCGCACGCTGGTGGACGAGAGCCTGCAACGCCACTTCCACGCCGTCCGCACCCTGGTGGAGCGCGGCACGTACTTCTTCGACTACGGCAATTCGTTCATGAAGGCGGTTTATGATGCCGGCAATCCGGACATTGCCCGTGACGGCGACCCCAAGAACGGCTTCATCTTCCCCAGCTATGTGGAGGACATCATGGGGCCGGAGCTCTTCGACTACGGCTACGGGCCCTTCCGGTGGGTATGCCTCAGCGGCAAGCACGAAGACCTGGTGAAGACCGACCAAGCAGCCATGTCCTGCATCGACCCCAACCGCCGCGGACAGGACCGCGACAACTACAACTGGATACGCGATGCGGAGAAGAACAACCTCGTGGTCGGTACCCAGGCACGCATACTCTACCAGGACGCCGAAGGACGCCTACGCATCGCACTGAAATTCAACGAAATGGTGCGCCGTGGCGAGGTTGGCCCCATCATGCTGGGACGCGACCACCACGATGTGAGTGGCACGGACTCTCCTTTCCGCGAGACGGCCAACATCAAGGACGGCAGCAACATGATGGCCGACATGGCGGTGCAATGCTTTGCCGGCAACTGTGCCCGCGGCATGAGTCTCGTTGCCCTGCACAACGGCGGTGGTGTGGGCATCGGCAAGGCCATCAACGGCGGCTTCGGCATGGTGTGCGACGGCTCGGAGCGGGTAGACCGCATCCTCCGCTCGGCGATGCTGTGGGATGTGATGGGTGGCGTGGCCCGCCGCTCGTGGGCCCGCAATCCGCACGCCATGGAGACCGCCAATGAGTTCAACCACACGCACGCCGACGGCTATGCCATCACGATGCCGTATGTGGCGGACGATGCGTTGATTGAGAGAATAGTTAATGGTAAATGATAAATGGTTAATACGCCCTCATGCACTTTACATTCCACACGTTTACCAGAAACCACCTTTCAGCCTTCATTATTTAGCATTAACCATTAATCATTAACCATTGACTTATGAACCGAATCATGGAATGCGTCCCCAACTTCAGCGAGGGACGCGACTTGCAGAAGATAGACCAAATCGTTGCCCCCTTCCGCGCAAAGCCGGGCGTGAAACTGCTGGACTACAGCAACGATGAAGACCATAACCGATTGGTCGTAACGGTAGTGGGCGAACCCGAACCGTTGCGCGATGCCGTATTGGAAGCCATTGGCGTGGCCGTCCGCCTCATCGACCTCAACCACCACACCGGACAACATCCCCGCATGGGTGCCGTAGACGTGGTGCCGTTCATCCCCATCCGTGGCGTGACGATGGACGATGCCATTGACCTGTCCAAGGAAGTAGGCCAGGCCGTGGCCGACCGCTACGGCGTGCCAGTCTTCCTTTATGAGAAATCGGCCACCGCGCCTCACCGCGAGAACCTGGCCGCCATCCGCAAGGGCGAGTTCGAAGGCATGGCCGAGAAGATACATCTGCCCGAATGGAAACCCGACTTCGGTCCTGCCGAACGCCACCCCACCGCCGGCACCGTAGCCATCGGGGCACGCATGCCGCTCGTGGCCTACAACATCAATCTCTCGACGCCCAGCCTGGAGATTGCCCACGACATTGCCAAGAAGATCCGCTTCATCGGCGGCGGCCTGCGTTATTGCAAGGCCATGGGCGTGGAACTGAAGGACCGCGGCATCACGCAGGTATCCATCAACATGACGGACTACACCCGCACGGCCCTCTACCGCGCCTTCGAGCTGGTGCGCATCGAGGCACGCCGCTACGGGGTCAGCATCGTGGGCAGCGAAATCATCGGCCTCGTGCCTATGGAGGCGTTGATAGACACCGCTTCGTACTACCTGGGACTGGAGAACTTCTCCATGCGGCAAGTGCTGGAGGCAAGACTATTGGAGGAATAAGAGCTTATGACCGAAAACCTGATAATATTCAACGCACGCCTCGTCACCCCGCAAGGCTTTTCCGCCCGGAAAGGCCGGGAGATGGGCGAACTGCTGGTGCTGGACAACGCCACCGTGGAAGTGACCGACGGACTCATCACCTACGTCGGTCCCAACCGCGGTGAGGAGCGCGACGGCTACTACCAGCACTATTGGCACTACAACGCCCGTGGCCGCTGCGTGCTGCCCGGCTTCGTGGACTCGCACACGCACTTCGTCTTCGGCGGCGAACGGGCCGAGGAGTTCGGCTGGCGCCTGCGGGGAGACAGCTACATGGACATCATGCGCCGTGGCGGGGGCATTGTCAGCACCGTGAAGGCTACCCGCGCCTGCAACCATATCCAACTGCGCAACCGTGCCGAAACCTTGCTGAAGCGCATGTCGCAGATGGGCGTCACCACTGTGGAGGGCAAGAGCGGCTATGGCCTGGACAAGGACACGGAACTGGAGATGCTCCGCGTGATGCGCTGCCTGCACAACGACGAGCACCGCCGTGTGGACATCATCCCCACCTTCCTCGGCGCACACGCCGTGCCCGAAGAATACCGGGGACACACGGACGACTATGTGGACTTCCTCATCCGCGAAGTAATGCCCCAAGTGCGGAAACAACATCTGGCCGAATTCTGCGACGTGTTCTGCGAAGAAGGAGTCTTCTCCATCGAACAGTCGCGTCGACTGCTGACCGCCGCCCGCGACATGGGCTTCGGCCTGAAGCTGCACGCCGACGAGATTGTCCCCCTCGGCGGTGCCGAACTGGCCGCCGAACTGGGCGCCGTGTCCGCTGACCACCTGCTGCACGCCTCGGACGCCGGCATTCGCGCCTTGGCCGAACAAGAGACAGTAGCCACCCTCCTGCCCTTGACCGCCTTCGCCCTGCGCGAGCCCTACGCCCGGGGACGGGAGATGATAGATGCCGGATGTGCCGTGGCCCTCGCCACCGACCTCAACCCCGGCAGTTGCTTCTCCGGCTCCATCCCTCTGACCTTCGCCTTGGCCTGCATCTACATGCACCTCAGCATCGAGGAGGCCATCACCGCCCTCACCCTCAACGGGGCCGCCGCCCTGGGACGCGCCGACCGCATCGGCAGCATTGAGGTGGGTAAGCAGGGCGACCTGGTGGTGCTGAACACGGACAATCATCACTTCCTTACATATTATATAGGTATGAACTGCGTCTATACGACCATCAAGGGAGGGGTGATTTACCCTACTTAAATGAAGAATCGCTACTGCGCAGCAAAATGAAGAATTGCCTGCGCACCCCAATTCTTCATCCTTAATTCTTCATTCTTAATTCTCAATTTGAATACTATGCTTACCGAACTGACCGTAAAAGATTTCCTGAATAAAGTGGCAGGCAGCGACCCCGTCCCCGGCGGAGGAAGCATCGCCGCCCTGAACGGTGCCCTGGCCTCAGCCTTGGCCGCCATGGTTGCCAACCTGACCATCGGCAAGAAGAAATATGCCGAAGTGCAAGACCTGATGCAAGCCGTTGCCCAAGAGGCCGAGAGTCTGATGGCCGACTTCATCGCCGACGTAGACCGCGACAGCGAAGCCTACAACCGCGTCTTCGCCTGCTTCAAGATGCCCAAGGAGACGGACGAGGAGAAAGCTGCCCGCTCCGCCGCCATCCAGGAGGCCACGAAGTACGCCGCGGAGGTGCCCTTGGAAGTAGCCCGCCGCGCCTACGCCCTGATGCCCCGCATCGCCGAAGTGGCCCGACGGGGCAACCAGAATGCCGTGACCGATGCCTGCGTGGCCATGCTCTCTGCCCGCAACGCCGTCCTCGCCGCCCTGCTGAACGTGCGCATCAACCTCTCCTCGCTGAAGGACCAGGAACTGGTGGCACGCCTGCAAGCCGAAGCCGACGAGCTGGAGCAACAAGCCATCGCCCACGAACAAGAACTACTGCAACAGATTAACCAAGAACTACGCGTATGAACAACGTATACCAAATCGGTTCCGGCGACCTGTCCTTCGAACTCATCGAACGCATCCTGACCGAGAACCTGAAACTAGAGCTGGCCCCGGAAGCCAAGGAACGCATCCAGCGATGCCGCGACTATCTGGACCGGAAGATTGCCGAGTCCGACGTCCCCCTCTATGGCATCACCACGGGCTTCGGCTCGCTGTGCAACAAGAACATCTCTGCCGACGAGCTGGGCACCCTGCAAGAGAACCTCATCAAGAGCCATGCGTGCAGCGTGGGCGAGGAGATACGCCCCGTCATCGTCAAGCTGATGATGCTGCTCAAGGCCCACGCCCTGTCGCTGGGACACAGTGGCGTGCAGGTCATCACCGTGCAGCGCATCCTGGACTTCTTCAACAACGACGTCCTGCCCATCGTCTACGACCGTGGCTCGCTGGGCGCATCGGGCGACCTTGCCCCGCTAGCCAACCTCTTCCTGCCCCTCATCGGCGTGGGCGACGTGTACTACAAGGGAAAGAAGCGCGAGGCCATCAGCGTGCTCGACGAATTTGGCTGGGAGCCCGTCCGCCTGATGAGCAAGGAAGGACTGGCCCTGCTGAACGGCACGCAGTTCATGTCGGCCAACGGCGTCTTTGCCATCCTCAAGGCCCAACGCCTGTCGCGCCGGGCCGACCTCATTGCCGCCCTGTCGCTCGAAGCCTTCGACGGACGCATCGACCCCTTCATGGACTGCATCCAGCAGATCCGCCCGCACCAGGGACAGATAGAGACGGGCGACAACTTCCGCCGTCTGCTGGAAGGTAGCGAACTCATCTCCCGCCCCAAGCAGCACGTGCAGGATCCCTACTCCTTCCGTTGTGTGCCGCAAGTACACGGGGCGACGAAGGATGCCATCCGCCACACGGCCTCGGTGCTGCTGACGGAAATCAACTCGGTGACGGACAACCCCACCATCTTCCCCGATGAGGACCTCATCATCTCCGGCGGCAACTTCCACGGCCAACCCCTCGCACTGGTCTACGACTACCTGGGCATCGCCCTGGCCGAACTGGGCAACATCTCCGAGCGGCGCGTGGCGCAACTCATCATGGGCCTGCGCGGACTGCCCGAATTCCTCGTGGCCAATCCGGGACTGAACTCGGGCTTCATGATTCCGCAATACGCCGCCGCGTCCATGGTCAGCCAGAACAAGATGTACTGCCATGCCGCCTCGTCCGACTCCATCGTCTCCAGCAACGGCCAGGAGGACCACGTCAGCATGGGCGCCAACGCCGCCACCAAGCTGTTCCGCATCATGGACAACCTGGACCACATCCTCGCCATCGAGCTGATGAACGCCGC
>DXBX01000026.1 GCA_019116285.1 Candidatus Bacteroides merdigallinarum | reverse complement strand
CAGATGTTTGCCGCCAGCTTCCTTCAGATTCCAACTCGCGTTGGACACCCTTGCCCTTGGCTATACACTTCCCGCTATCGGGCGTGTTACGGACTTGCACCGATTAGAGAATGTTCATGCTGGGCGAACCCAAAGAAGCCGGTGGCGCGTGAGCGTCTCCGGCTTTTCTATAATGGCGTGATTGAAGTCAGAACACCTACTTAAGCAGTATCCATTACAATTCAAGCGAATTGTCCTGCAGCAGGAAGTCGTAAATACCGAGGGTTGTAATGCCCGCTCCGTCCCGCATGACAGGACTTTCTTCTCCGATGACGATAATCTTCTTGAACGAGTCGTCCACTTTCAACAGGGAAGCACGCTCCTGCCTGATCTTCTCGTCAGACTCCATCCGGTAGGCCGACTGTATGTAATATCTCCTGCTCCCCAGATTGCAGACGAAATCGACTTCGAGGCTGGCACGCTGCTGCCGGCCGTTTTCACCGGTCAGCACCGTAGGAACGACACCAACATCCACATTGAACCCCCGTATCCGCAATTCGTTGTAAACCATATTCTCCATCAGATGACTTCTTTCTGACTGACGGAAATTGATGCGGGCGTTACGCAATCCCAAGTCCATAAAGTAATACTTGTAGGGAGAATTGATATACCGCTTCCCCTTGATGTCATAGCGCGTGGACTTCTCGACTAGGAACGAATCGCACAGGTAGTCGATGTATTCCTTGACCGTATCGTAGGATATGGAGGACTTCTTCTCGCTCCGGAATGTATTGGCCAGCTTGTTTGGGTTGGTGAGTGCACCAATCCCAGAAGCCAGGAGGTCGACAAGTTCCTCCAAATCGCCGTCCTTGCGTATCTCGTAGCGGTCCTTGATGTCCTTGATATAGGTTTCGTCGAACAATGACTTCAGGAACTTCGCTTTCTGCTCGTCCGTGTTGTACGACAGTATCTGTGGAAGGCCACCATACAACATGTATTCATTAAAGGCGGCCTGGACGGTACCGGGGTAGGACGATATGTACTCGCCGAAACTCAAAGGATACATTTTCACCTCAAAACCGCGTCCGCGAAACTCCGTGGCGATATCTTTGGAGAGGAATCTTGCATTGCTGCCGGTCACATACACGTCCACGTTGCTCATCCGCAAAAAACCGTTCAGCACGTCCTCGAAGTGGCCGAGCATCTGTACCTCGTCCAGCAAAAGATAATGCATGGAGTCATCCGCAATCCGGCTCTCCACAAATGCGCACAGATTATCAGGATTTCTCATTTCCCGATTCTTATAGTCTTCCAGATTCACCTTTATGATATGATCCGGAGCGATGCCGCCCTTTTCGAGCCAGGATGCGAATATCTCGAAGAGGAGATAGGACTTGCCACATCTGCGCATGCCGGTGATGATCTTGATCATGCCATTGTGCCGCAAGGATATGAGTTCGTCCAGATATTTTTTTCTTTCTATATGTGCCATGCTAATCGAAATTCATGTCAGCTACTGACGGAGTTTTCGACTACAAAAGTAGTCGCTTTCAGTCATATCACCAAATCCTAATCGAAAAAACTGTCATTCACTGACATAATTTTCGATTAGCACGCCTTCCCGAAAAGCGGCGCCTCACTCGTCCTCCACGTCCTTCACCGTGATGAGCGCATCCCGCTGCAGATACTGAATCGCTTTAAGCGCATAGCGGTGGGCCTCCTCGCTCGAGCCGGCCACGGCATCGGTCACCACGCGCAGGTGGTAGTCGTGTTGGTGGGCATCGACGGCCGTGTAGTGGATGCAGACATCCGTCAGCCCGCCTATCAGGTAGAGCGTGTCCACCTTCAGGCCCTTGAGCAGGAAATCTTCCTGCTGGATGTCAATCACCAGCAACGCACTGTTTTTCTCTATTTCCATATTTCCCAAAATTATAAATGATCAATGAGACACCAGCTTCAGCCCGATGATGGAGGCTATGAGCGTGGTGATGAAGAACAGGCGCAGGAAGGAGGCCGGCTCGTGGAAGAACACGATGCCCATCAGCACCGTCCCCACGGCGCCGATGCCTGTCCACACGGGATAGGCCGTGCCGATGGGCAACGTCTGCACCGCCTTGGCCAGCAAGATCATGCTCAGCGCCAGGCTGACCAGGAATCCGGCACCCCACAGATACCACTCGGTGCCCGACACTTCCTTCATCTTCCCCAAACAAAAAGCAAAGCCGGACTCAAAGAATCCGGCAACAATCAGAATAATCCAGTTCATACGGCTTTCTTATTTCTATATACTATGTAATAAAATGTGGAGGCAAAGGTAATACATTTCTTCTTGCTTCCCCTAACATTGTGACAAAAAATCTCATGCGGCTCCCTCTCCACCTCGGCGGCAGAGACACGCCTCTGTCTGCTTCGCGGGCGGATATTTCCGCTTCGTGTATGCTTTCCGCCGCTTCGTGTCAATCCGGTTAGGAAACCCATCAGGCCTCTTTTAACTTTGCCGCACGAATGGGGAGTAAGACGTGTTCTCCTATTTATATAAGGGAATATCATTTTTACTGACAATTACACAAGACAAACATAGTTGCCGGAAGAGATTATTATGTATGTAATATATTTATTTACAATAAGTTATACACAAATATACCTACTTTTAGGTATTGCATCGATTTATCAAAAACATCTAACTTTGCACCCCGAAAACATCAAGCAATCAAAAGATGAATAAAAAGCTACTTTTACTACTCACGCTATTGAACCTCCTCGCACCCATCCGTGCGCAGCAGGCAGAGTCGCATCGCAACCATCCTTCCACCAACAGTATCGTCCAAGGGAAGGTGTGGGAAGAAGGGAAAGACGCTCCGATAGCCTTCGCCACGGTTTACCTGAGGGGCACCTCCTACGGTTGCGCCACCGCCGAAGACGGCTCCTATCGGTTTGCCGCGCCACCGGGCACATACACGCTGGCCGTCGCTCTGCTGGGGTATGACACCGTGGAGCAAACCGTCGTACTGAAGGAAGGAGAAATCACCCGGGTGGACGTGAGGCTGTCTCCCCACAGCCTGCAACTGGAGGAAGTGACGGTGATGGCCGGCGGCGTGGGGCGCGTCAAGCGTTCGGCCTATAATGTCGTGGCGCTGGACACGAAGGATTTCCAAAACTCCACGAAGAACCTCAGCGATGTGCTTGACAAGCTGCCCGGCATGAAACTGCGTGAGGCGGGCGGAGTAGGCTCGGACATGCAGGTGATGCTCGACGGATTCAGCGGCAAGCACGTCAAGGTGTTCATCGACGGCGTGCCGTTGGAGGGCGGAAGCGAATCGTTCGACCTGAACAATATCCTCGCCAACTTTGCCGAGCGCATCGAGGTGTATAAAGGCGTGGTACCCGTGGGATTCGGCTCGGACGCCATCGGCGGAGTCATCAACGTGGTGACCAACAAGAACCGCCGCGACTGGTATCTGGACGCTTCCTACTCGTATGGCTCCTTCAACACCCACAAGTCCTACGTCAACTTCGGGCAGACGCTGCGCAACGGGATGGCCTATGAAATCAACGCCTTCCAAAACTATTCGGACAACGACTATCACATAGACAACTGGGTGGAGGAATTCAACCACGAAAACAACACCTCCGTGCAGGACGAGTCAAAAATACTGCGCCTGAGACGCTTCCACGACACGTATCACAACGAAGCGGTGACGGGCAAATGGGGCTTTCAGGGAGTGTCTTGGGCCGACCGCTTCATGCTGGGCTTCGCCTACTCCCACTTCTACAAGGAGATACAGACGGGCGTCTACCAGCGCGTGGTGTTCGGACAGAAGCACCGGCACGGGCATTCGCTGTCGCCCTCGCTGGAGTATCAGAAGCGCGACTTCCTCCTCAAGGGGCTGGACGTGAACGCCAACCTTGTCTATCATCACAACCTAACCCACAACGTGGATACGGCCACCTACCGATACAACTGGTTGGGCGACCGCCTCCCGTTGCGCTCGCCCGGCGAACAGTCGCACCTCTACAACGAGCAGAAAGGCGGCAACTGGGACGGCACGCTGACCGCCACCTACCGCATCGGCACGGCTCACCTGCTCACGGCCAACCACGTGTTCAGTCTCTACGAGCGCACCGGCCGAAGCCTGATAGAGACGAACTCTAAGCTGAACAACTTCGACATCCCCATGCGCACCCGGAAGAACATCACGGGGCTATCTTATAGATTCATGCCGGCTGAGCAATGGAATATCACCGCCTTTGCCAAACATTACGCCACGTACAACAAAGGAGCCATCCAGTCGAGCAGCGACAAGAAGGTCTATCCCGTCAGCAGCCACATTCACGCGGTGGGCTACGGGGCGGCAGGCACCTACATCCTCTGGGGCGACCTGCAACTGAAGCTCTCCTACGAGAAGGCCTTGCGCCTCCCCACACCCCTGGAGTTGTTTGGCGACGGCGACCTGGAGAGAGGACAAGGCGACTTGAAGCCCGAGCGAAGCGACAATGTGAACCTCAACATCAGCTACAGCCACCGGTGGAGGAAACACTCGATGCTGGCCGAAGCCACCCTGATCTACCGCAATACGGACGACTACATCATGCGCGGCCTCTCCAACGTAGGCGGAAGCGGAGCCAGCTATGGCTACTATGAGAACCACGGACGGGTGGAGACGAAGGGATTCAACCTCTCCCTGCGCTACACCTACGACCGCTGGCTGAGCCTGGGAGGCACCTTCAACCGACTGGATGCCCGCGACAAGGAGCGCAAGCGCGCCGAGGGAAGCGGACAAAACTCGCTGACCTACAAGCAGCGCATCCCCAACCAGCCGTATATGTATGCCAACTTCGACATCAACCTCTATTGGCGCGACCTCTTTGCCAGGGGCAACACCCTGACCATCGGGTGGGACAGCTTCTACCTGCACGAGTTTCCCCTCTACTGGGAAAACCTGGGCGACCCCTCCACGAAAATCAAGGTGCCCGAGCAGTTCTCGCACAACCTGTCCATCGGCTACAGCTTCAAGAACAGACGCTACAACCTCTCCTTCGAGTGACGCAACCTGGCGGATACCAAGCTGTATGACAACTACAGCTTGCAGAAGGCGGGGCGGGCCTTCTATGGGAAAATCCGGATATGCCTGGGAGATTAGCGAAATAATCATCTAACCTATTCATATATATAAAAGAAAAAAGCAATGAACAAAACGAATTTCATTCAAGGATGGGCTCTTGCAGCCTGTATGGCGGGCCTCCTTGCATCGTGTGAGAGCAACGACAATCCTACGCCCGGCGGCGGAGGCTCGTTCAGCGGCAACTACGTCATCCCTGCCACTTCGGGCGGCTGGGACAACCGGACGACTTATCTGCTGACCGCCGAGACGCTGGACAGCGGCGAAATCTCTGCCATCGGAAGCGGCAAGGAGTTTGAGGAAGACATCACCTACTGGATCTTCTACGACCCGCACTACTTCTTCGGTCTCACCTACAACTATGGCGGCAACGGCACCGGCGGCTGCTACTACCTGGACAAGGACAACGTGCCGCGCAAGCGCTTCGGCTACAACTTCCAGCGATTCAGCTCGTATGGGAAATGGGGAGACAACATCATCACCGTGTCCACGGGCGACACCCGCATCGAGGACGCACAGGGCAATGCCGCGCAAGGCTTCCTGTTCAACTACCTCAACGTACACGACGGCACGTCGGCCTCCAACACGCAGGACATCCTGGCGGAAAACTTCCTGGGCAATGGCGAGCGGGTCACCATGTCCGGCTTTGTGGAGGCCAACAATCGCCTCTATACCTCGATCATCCCCATGGGCATGAGCCACTACGGCGTGAACACCTGGCCCGAACGGGTGCTCAACCCCGACTATGTAGCCAAGGGGCAGGGCGGCCTCGGCGCAGGCACCTATACGCCCGGCGAGATACCCGACACGCAGATACCCGACTCCGCCTTCGTGGCCATCTACAGCGGCGACAGCTTCGATGACACGCCCGTCATTGCGCGCACCGGCAAGATTGGCTATGCCTGCGGAAGGATGCGCTCGCAGTATTACCAAACTATCTGGAGCGATGACGAGGGAAACATCTACGTCTTCTCCGGCGGCTACGGGCGCACGGCGACGGACGATGAATCCACCGGATTGAAGCGTGCCAAGGGTACGCTGCCATCGGGCGTGGTGCGCATCCCCCAAGGCTCCGATGACTTTGACGATTACTACTGCAACCTGGAGACGATGGAAGGAGCAAGCGGCCATCCGCTCTTCCGCTGCTGGCACGTGGGCGGCGACTATTTCCTGCTGAACTTCTACGGCTGCACCATCGAAGAGCTGGCCGTAAGCGATATGTTGCCCACCAACGAGCTGCTTCTCTTCAAGGCTTCGGAGAAAAGACTGATACCCATCGAGGGATTGCCCGCCACAAGCAGCATCTCCTACTTCGGCGACACGCCTTACCTGGAGAACGGCTATGCCTACGTCACGGTGATGACCACCGACGAAGATGCCAAACCCACCTTCTACAAGATTGACCCCCGCAACGCTACGGCCACGAAAGGTTTGGTCGTAGAGGCGGACGAAGTGATGACGGTCGGTAAAATCATGCTGACAGAATGATGCGGAAGATTTTTCACCAGTTGCATCTGTGGCTCTCGATACCTTTCGGGATCGTCATTACGCTCGTCTGTTTTTCGGGAGCCATGCTGGTGTTCGAAGAAGACGTGAAGCACCTCGTGCATCCGGAGCGTTACTATGCCGCGCATCCGGCAGAGGGCACTCCGTTGCCCATCCCTACCTTGCTGGAGGAGGTGGCCTCTACCCTGCCCGACTCGGTGCAAGTGACCGGCCTGACCATCCCCGCCGACACCCGCCGCAACTATGGGGTGTATCTTTCCTTCCCCCACAAGGCGATGGTTTATATCGATCCCTACAGCGGAAAGGTGGCGGGTGCCGAACCCACATCCGGCTTCTTCCGGGTGATGGAGAACTTGCATCGGTGGTTGTTGGATGATGAGTTTTACGGTGGGAAGATGGTGGTGGGCATCAGTACGCTGGCATTGTTGATTATCCTGCTGACGGGGGTGGTGATTTGGTTTCCGCGCAATGCCCGGCGGTTGCGCAGCAGCTTTCGGATTGTGTGGGGAAAAGGCTGGAGGAGGTTTTGGTATGATTGCCACATCGCCGGCAGCCTCTACTCCTTCCTCCTGTTGCTGGTGTTGGCATTGACAGGCCTGACTTGGTCGTTCGATTGGTATAGCCGGCTGTATTACCGCACGTTCGGCGTAGTAAGCCAGCAAAGTGGCGGGCACGGTGGACACGAGACAGAAGAGCAACCCACCCTGCCAGCTTCCTACCCGCATTGGCAGTCGGTGTACGAGCAAGTGGCGAACGCCAATCCTACGTTCAAGAAAATCACCCTCTACGACGGTATGGCGCAACTCTATCCGGGCAGATGGGGCAACCGTCTGGCGGCAGACACCTACTTGTTTGATACGGCAGAAGGAGACATCACCCGTGTCATACCCTATGAAGACACGGATCAGGAAACCAAGGTATGGGGTTGGACGTACTCCATCCACGTAGGCAACTGGGGCGGATGGGTCACCCAAATTCTGAGCTTCATCGCCGCCCTGTTGGGAGCCTCCCTTCCCCTGACCGGCTACTATCTGTGGATCAAGCGGCTGAGGAGCAAGCGTCATTGATTGACCCAATCCTTGAACATCGGCGCCTTCTCCTTGCTCACGACAATCTCGGTATCCGCATATCCTTTCAGGTGAATCTTGAGCTTGCCCCCAAAGTAGTTGCTCACGAACGACAGGCTGTCTATATGAATGATGTACTGCCTGTTGGCGCGAAAGAACACTTTGGGGTCAAGCTGTTTTTCCAGCTCCTCCAGGGGGATGACCAGCTTCCCGGACGTCCCGTTGTTCAGATGTATCGTGACCACACGGCTCTCGGTCGAGAAATGACTGACCTCCGAGACGTTCACCACCTTGTAACCGTCCCGGTAAGGAAACAAGAAACGCTCGCGGTAGCTACAGTTGCTTTGCTCCAACACGTCCAGCAGGCGGGACACCTCGGCAGGGGCATACATCGTGCCGCGCCGCTTCACCTTGTCGAGGGCTTCCTTCAGTTCGTCCGGCTCCACAGGCTTCAGCAGGTAGTCATAGCTGTTGAACTTGAAAGCGCGGATGGCATATTCATCGTAAGCGGTGGTGAAGATGACGGGCACTGCGGGCGGAGCTTCTTTGAGAGCTTCAAAGCTCAATCCGTCCGCCAATCGGATGTCGGCCAGGATCAAATCCACGGCGTTGCCTTGGCGGAAAAAATCCACCGCGTCACGTATGCTCTCCAACGGGCCGTGCAGGCAAAACGTGGGATCTATCGTCTTCAGCTGGCGCATCAGGCGGTTGGCATTGCGCGCTTCATCTTCCAAGATCAGGATGTCCATAGGGCTTATGTATTAGGGGTAAACTGACTGTATACGACTCTTTACAATCTGCAATCTTCACTTCTTTGTCGCACAATAGCGCATAACGCTCCCGGATGTTCTTCTGCCCGACATGGGTGGAGTTTTCCGGCGGAGAGAGCAAGGGAGACTTGTTGTTGCGCACGATGACATAGCCGTCCGATACCAAGATGTCAATGCGCAAGGGGGATGCCTTGGAGAAGCTGTTGTGCTTGACGGCGTTCTCCACCAAGAATTGCAAGGACATCGGAGGAATCAGGCATTGCCCGACTTCGGCATTCGAAACGTCTATATTCGCAAGAATAGAGTCTTGATAGCGCAGCTTAATCAGGTATAGATAAGACTGCAGAAAGCAGATTTCCTCGGCAAGCGGCACCAAATCTTTGTCCAGATGGCTGAGGACATACCGATAGACTTTGGACAGATGGGCGAGGAAAGTTTCCGCCAACTCCTTGTCTTCCTCAATCAGTTCGGACAAGATGCTGAAGTTGTTGAACATAAAGTGCGGATTGATCTGCAGCTTCAGCGACTGAAGTTGTACCTGCAACGCGGCTTCCTTCTCCTTCATCAAATCCATTTCAAGGCGTTGCCGCTCATTGCGCAGCTGGATATAACTTTGCAACGCATAGATGCAAGACACGAAGGTGGCCACCATCCCGTAGATGTAGATGCCCTCGATGGAAAAGAGCTCCGTATCAATCTCCGGAAAAATCCGGTAGCTGACCAAGGTCGTCAGATAAGCGATGAGGTTGTTCAGCAAGAACAGGATGCCCACCCGCAAGGCTGTCCACAGATAGGAGGTCTTGGAAGGCAGGATGCTGAATGTCAGCAGGCACAGACACAAGGAGCAGCCCGTGAAGAGGCAGGCTATCCCAAAATCCACCAGCAAATAGGCGAAAGGCACGGAGACACCCATGAACCACACCTCCCTGTCGACGATAATCCACAGCGCGGTGTAGAGCAGGTAGGATATCCCTGCCAGGCAGAAGATGTCCCATACCTTGAGCTTCCTGAATATTCCATCCATGGGCATACCTTATCAATTATAATACTCACAACGCGCAAAGGTACAAAAAAAATACCGGGAGAAGGGAAATCGGGCTCCTCTATCCCTCCCAACAATCCCTCAAACCCACCGGAAAAACTTTCCGAAGCAAGGAGAAAACCTGCCGGGGTAAGGAGAAAACTCTATTTCCAGGCTGGAAATACACATTTTTAGGCTGGAAATATACATTTCTAGGTTGGAAATATACATTTCTAGGCTGGAAATAGAGTTTTCTCCTTACTTCGACAACTTTCCAAGCGGCACAGGCGACTTTTTTCCGCCAACTTCGTAACATTTCTGCAACATCTGTCACCCCATTGTAACTTATCTGCAAGACAGACGTACCAACCGCGAAACATCCACGTCACACGAAAGCCTCATCTTTGCAGCGGAAAAAGAAACAACTCTAAAAGATGACTACAAGACTGGATTTGGGAAGGATGCTCTTCCTTATTTTATTTCTCTTGCTCTCCTGCATGGCTGTCATGGCAGGAAACCTGAAGGGTACTATCATCGACAAGTCAACGCGCGAGCCGCTGACAGGCGCTACCGTGCAAGTCGTGGGCACTACGCTGGGCGCCGTGGCCGACATGGACGGCAACTACCGGCTGAACCTGAAGCCCGGCACCTACACGCTGCAGGTTTCTTACATCGGCTACAAGACTGAAACCGTGGAAAATCTGACCATCGGCGGGGCCGACCGGGAGATGAACTTCGAACTGGTCACCGACACGGAGGTATTGGGCGAAGTGACCGTCACCGCCCGCAAGAACCTGGAAAGCGAGCGCGCCCTGCAGATGGAGCGTCAGAAGGCCACCCTCGCCATCGAAAACATGGGCGCCAAGGAGATGAGCCTGAAGGGCATCAGCAACGTGCAGGAAGGCGTGAAGAAAATCACCGGCATCTCCATCGCCTCCGCCGGACAGCTCATCGTACGCGGCCTGGGCGACCGCTACAGCACCACCACGCTGAACGGGCTGCCCATCGCCTCGCCCAACCCGGACAACAAGCTGATACCGCTGGATATATTTCCCGCCGCGACGGTGCAGAATATCACCGTGAGCAAGGTGTATGAGGCCGGGGCGTTTGCGGATTATTCGGGAGCACACATCGACATCAGTACCAAAGAGAATACGGGCATTGATTTCTTCAATGTCAGCTTCAATGTGGGCGGACAGTTCAACACGCTGTTCAAAGACTTTTATTCCATGGATCGTGCCCATTCGTTGTTTCGCAACCCGGGCATCGACCAAAAATTCATCGACATGGAGCGGACGGAATTTGAATCGGCCATCCTCCAAGAGAATCCGTTCAAGACCAACTTCGACGTGAAGAAGAAAAGCGCCCTGCCCGAATTTGGCGGCAGCATGGCCGGAGCCAAAGACTGGCAAGTGGGCGGACAAACCTTGAGCCTGCTGGCTGCCATGAGCATCAGCAACGACCTGGCAACCATACAAAATGCGCTCTACCGCACGTTGGAGGCCGGAGGACATACCCTGGATCATTTCAATTATGACAGTTATAAGAACGAACTGAAAATGGCGGGCCTGGGCAATCTGGCATACACATTGCGACAGAACGACCGCATCGGCTACACGTTCTTCTATGCACGCAATGCCTCCGACACCTACCTGCGCCGTGAAGGCACTGACGAAGAAGGACATAACCTCCTCGGCAACCATAATATAACGCACATCTATACGCTGCAAAACCACCAGCTCAACGGACACCATGAGTTTGGCAGCCGGTGGGACTTCAACTGGAGCGGCTCCTACAGCAAGACGGAAAGCAGCGAACCCGACCGCCGCCAACTGATGTTCGAAAAGAACAGAGACGGCAGCCTGGAGCTCTTCAAGCTGAACAGACAAGAGACCATGCGCTACTTCGGCGACCTGAATGAAGACGAATGGGTAGGCGACCTGCGCAGCACTTATAGTTTTGGCTCAAAGAACAAGGTGAAGTTCGGCGCCACCTACAAAGACAAGCAACGTGAGTTCAGATCCACGCGCTTCTATTATAACCTGCAAGGTTTTTACCCGGACATCACGGACTCCTATATCACCGGCAATTTCATGAATTACGAGAACCTCCAAAACGGCGAATTCAGAATCACCCGTGACAAACAACCCAAAGACCAGTATGATGCCGGGCAATCCATCTATGCAGGTTTCGCCGAGCTGGAGTATTACCCCATGAACAATTTCCTGGTAAGCCTCGGGTTGCGATACGAGCACAGCAAGCAATGGGTCAACTACGCGACTTATGGCGGGCAAGCGCAGCGCAATGTATTGAATAACAACGACCTATTCCCTGCATTGAACTTGAAATACACCGTCAATGATGAGAACAGCGTACGCTTCGCCTTCTCGCGCACAGTCACCCGCCCGTCATTCATCGAAATGGCTCCTTTCCTCTACCAGGAATCTTACGGCGGCGCACAGATAATCGGTAATGAAGAACTGGAAAACGGTTATAACTACAATATAGACTTGCGTTATGAACGTTTCGAAGCTGACAATCCCAACAATATGTTTTCTATCACCGGTTATGGAAAAATACTGGACAGCCCCATTGAACGTACCCAAGATGCTTCGGGCGGTGCCGCAGTTCACTCGTTTCAAAATGCCAATACGGGCATAGCCGCCGGCATTGAAATAGAATTCCGCAGAGAGTTGTTCCGCAACCTTCGGATGGGTGTCAATGGCTCTTATATGTACACGAACGTGAAACTGCCCGAAGATGGCGGAGCCTATACCAACTCGCAACGTTCGCTGCAGGGTGCCTCGCCCTATCTGATCAACGCTGACCTCAGCTATTCACCCACGTTCAAGAACCAGACGCAGCTCATTGCCAGCTTGCTCTATAACGTACAGGGTCCCCGCATCCACGCCGTCGGTATCAACGGTTTAGGCGATGAAAAGCAGGATGCCGTCCATACGCTGGACTTCGTGGCCAACTACAAGATAAATGACAATTTCAGCCTGAAACTCCAAGTGACAGACCTCCTGAACCAGGACATCGTGTTCAAACAAGAAACAAGCCAGGGGGAGAAACTGGAAGTGGAGCGCTACGAACGTGGCACAGCTATCGAAATCGGCTTCACCTACAACTTGTAAATTGATTGCTCAACGTAAATATAGACTATAAAATTCTTCTAATTTATTCATTAAAACAACAGTTATGAAAACAACGAACTTGAAATTTTTGTCTATGGCAGCCATCGCAGCCATGACTGTATTCACTGCATGTAGTGACGACAATGATCCGACACCTACGCCTCCCCCTACCGGAGAAATTTATTCTTCCGCTTTGTTCACGGCTGCAGAAAACAACAACGTGATCGACTACGATTTCAGCAGCACGTTCAGCAACACGTTTGCCGGCACCATTGACGGCGGTGCCAATATGCCGAGCGTGAATAGTTTCTTCACTGCTGCCGCTTATCGCGGTGCAATACCTGCTGATAACAACTGGACGGAAGGTTGGGTGTTGACTGACGAAGCAGGCGGCGACAACAAAGCTGACCAAGAAGCCGTAGAAACCCTGACGGGCACGCTGAGCGAAGACAAGACGCTGGCAGCCAACCAAAAATATATGCTGAGCGGCCAATACATCGTAGAAACAGGAGCCACCCTGACGATTGAAGAAGGAGTGACTATCGTTGCCAACGCTGACGACGACGCAGTAGACTTTATCCTGATTCAGCAGGGAGCCAAGATTGAAGCAGAAGGCACTGCCAGCAATCCCATCGTAATGACAGCCACGCGCACCGAAGCCGGCGCTTGGGGCGGCATCCACATCTGTGGTTACGCTCACACGAACGTAAACGGTGGCAGCGGTATGTCTGAAATCGGCGGCGCCAACTACGGCGGCAACGATGATGCAGACAACTCCGGCACGCTCCGTTATGTACGTCTGGAATATACCGGCTACGCTTTCGATGAAGAACACGAAGCCAACGGCATCTCGTTCTATGGCGTAGGCAATGGCACAACGGTTGAATACTGCCAGGCATACAAAGGCTCTGACGACGGTTTCGAATTCTTCGGTGGCAGCGTAAACATCCGGAATATGGTAGTAGTAAGCTGCAGCGACGACTCCTTCGACTGGACAGAAGGATGGAATGGTTACGGCCAGTTCCTCGTTGCCTACCAGGAAGCTGAATCCACACTGGGTTATAACTGCGACTGCCTGATGGAGTGCGACAACAACGGCGACAACTTCGGCGCAGAGCCTGTAGCACATCCGACGTTGGCCAACCTGACCCTCATTGGCAATGGCAGCGACAGCCAAGGTGTACGTCTCCGTGCCGGTACGGAAGTTTCTCTCTACAACGCTCTTATCTCCGGCAAGGGCATGTGTCTGACCACAGAAACTGCTGAAACTGAGAATGCATTGGTAGACGGTACATCTGTACTGAACTACATCACGATGGAATCTGATATCACTTGCAATGGCGCCGGTGAATAATTGCTGAAACAGACTTTATCGGTCAACTAAAAGAGGGTGGCATCGTCATCCTCTTTTTTTATTTTATCAGTTGCGAAACCGCCATTTCCGAAACAGCGGTTTCGCAACTACAAAAATAGGACAGATTTCGCTAATAACCAAGCAACTGATCCATCCTCTTTCGGGGGTATTCAAAATCGGTAATTGCAATTACCGGTTTGGAGCGGACGTTGGTTGTTTGTTATTTCCCCAGCATATTATTAACCTCCTTGTCAAAGTCGGAATCGATGTGCTGCGTACGATTGAATATGTCGTACTCACTTTCAGCCTTTGCCTTGGCTTGTGCAGCTGATATACGCCCTTTGTCGGGCAAGATTTTATAATCATTGAATGTCAAAAACTTGTCTACGCTGGCAGCGAATTGCTCCATGGTGAAAGGATTTTGACGCTCAATTTGATTTTCTATATAGTCAAAATAAGAAGTTACCGTGCGCTCCAGTTGTCGGATTTGTTTCTCATCCAAATAATTCTTCGCTATTGATACATCGGATTTGAGTATTCGTCCTTTGGGAGAGTTCTTCCACGCGGTCAATCCCATGTGTTCTTTGGTATGGTCTGCCTTGGTGTAAATGATTTCAGCTGCTGTCTGTCCGGTAATCGCATAGTGGAAGCGGTTTTGCACCATTGCGTAAAACTCTTTCGTTGTCGGGGAGTTGCGGTCATAGTCTGTACTGCATTCGGCATAAATATCCGTAATCTGTTGCCAGATGCGCCGTTCACTCGCACGAATGGAGCGTACTCTTTCAAGCAACTCGCGGAAATAATCCTTGCCGAACACAGCCGTTCCTTGCTTCAACCTGTTATCGTCCAATACGAAACCTTTACGAATATACTCATTCAGTATCTTTGTCGCCCATTGACGAAAACGGGTGGCTTTCAGCGAATTGACACGGTATCCAACTGCAATAATGGCATCAAGCGAATAAAAGGTTGTTGAGTAATTCTTGTTGTCTGCGGCAGTTATTTCCATTTTGGAAATAACTAAATCCATCTGAAGTTCTCCTTCCTCAAAAATATTTTTCAGGTGTTTGCTGATTGCTGGGACTCCAACCCCAAAAAGTCGAGCCATTGCCTTTTGTGTGCACCAAATCGTATCATCTTTGATGACGACCTGCACTTTGCCCTCTGCTTCGGGCATATTGTAAAGCAGAAATTGTATTTCGTTTGCCATGATTTTTATTCCTTGATGTTATTGAATTGCAGGCTGCCAAGCCCTGTTATCTTAACAGCTTCAAATCTCCCACCATATTTCAACTTATTGCTTTGGATGCAAATTTAATGATTTTCTTAAAGCAGACTACCATCCACAATCAATTATTGCAAAATTGATGTTGATGGGAGTACGAAACAAACGGTTGATATACTTCCCCACCTATTTTAATATATACTGTAACCGGCAAGTAAGATATACTGCATCGCCCCACGAAGTATAACTGACTTTCCCACGGCTTCCTTTTGACTGATTTTAAATCCGCATACAAGAAAAAACACGAAGAGTATTTGCCCAAGTCCCGAAAATATTTCCTACATTTGCAAGTGTCAACCTAAATGCTTGAGATATGAAAGAAATAATCGGATTCCTCGAAGAGTTGGAAAAGAACAACAACCGCGAATGGTTCAACACACACAAGGATGAATACCGTGCGGCACAGGCCAGGTTCGATGACTTTGCCGGACAACTCATTGCGGGTATCGCCTCTTTCGACCATAGCATTCAAAACCTGACAGCCAAGGACTGCACCTACCGCATCTACCGCGACACCCGTTTCTCGTCGGACAAGCGGCCTTACAAGACACATATCGGCGCTTTCGTCTGCCCGGGAGGAAAAAAATCGGGCTATGCGGGCTACTACTTCCAGGTAGGACCGGAGGAGGAAGGTTATGAAGCCGGCACCATGCTGGCCGCCGGACACTATTGCATGGAGCCACAGGCTCTGCGCACCTTGCGCGAGGATATCTGCAACGGCGACGGAGACTTTGAACAGACGCTTCGCCAAGCTCCGGACTTCCGGCTGGAGGAGGAAGGCAAGCTGAAGCGCGTGCCCAACGGATTTCCCAAAGACGCCGCCTGCTCGGAATATCTGAAATATCGGACCTATTGCTTAGCATGTTCGCCCGGCAAGACCTTTGCCTTGGCCGACCATCTGCTGGAGCGGACGGTGGAGTTGTTTCGCTCGACCTACCCGTTCATTGAATATGTCAACCGCGCCATCGCCTTTGCGCGAAATGAACTCTAAACCAGTACGACTATGAGACGACCGAAATCTTCCTATATCCTGCTTATGGCCGCTTTCCTGCTGTGCAGCGGATGTTACACCAGCCGCACGGGCACAGGCGGTGACCCCGGCGCCACCTTGGCAGGAGCCGCCATCGGCGGCAACGTGGGCAGTGCGATGGGAGGACTGATTGGAGAGAACCGCCACGGTTGGCATGGCAGCTATCGCGGCTCGGCCATCGGTGCCATTGTAGGGACACTGGCGGGAGCCGCCATCGGAAATGCCGTCTCGCGCAGCCGGGCCGAACAAGAGGAGGTCTACGTGATAGAACAGGCGGAGCCGACCCGGGTGGAGCCCATCCATTCTTCGTCCACCGGCATTGAGAACCTGCGCATCCGTAACATCCGCTTCATCGACGATGACCGGGACCACATCCTCCGTTCGGACGAAAGCAGCAAGGTTATCTTCGACATCGTCAATGAAAGCAACCGGCCGGTATTCAACGTCGTCCCCGTGGTGGAGGAACTGACGGGTATGAAGCGCATCTACCTGTCGCCCTCGGTGATGGTAGAGAGCATCGGCCCGCACAACGGCATCAAATACACCGCCACCCTCACAGCCGGCAAACGGATCAAGACAGGCGAGATTGTGTTGCGCGTGGCCGTGGCCGACAACTTCGGACAACAATATGACGGGCAGGAATTCAGCCTGCCCACACAGAGATAAAACATCCTTTTGTATAATCCTTTAAACACTGGAAACTATGGCAGACAACTACCTTGAAAAGCAGTACGAAGACTATCAGGCGAAGAAGGCAGCCTGGGAGTGGGAACGCAAGTATGGCAAGAAAAACAAAAAGGCTGCCCCACCCAGACAGCCGGAACCGGTACTCCCTCCGCATCCGGATGATGCGGACTTCATCGAGGAAGAAGAGGAAGAAGAACGCTGACGGAAGCCCGCCGGCATAGACCCGAAAAAAGAAAGGCACGCCGATGACATCACATCCTGTCATCTGCGTGCCTTTCCTATGGCATCGCTTGGAGAGAAGAATCAGGCTTTATTCTCCGGTACGGATATACTGTACGGCCCGATCCAACTGGGTATCAATTCCTTTGCTCAAATTCTCCCCGTCAAAAGGCGCCTCTATGTCAGGAACCTGCCCCTTTCCCTCGGCAATGACGCCGTCGATGCTCTTGGTCATGGTCATGGTGGTATATACCTCCATCACATTGTTCTTGAAATAACCACTATAATAGATATCGAAACCGTCATTGCTGTTCACGATCGTTCCCTGTCCGCCATGAGTCTGCTCGCCGATGAAGCATCCATTCGGCAAGATTTGCACGGTGCGGGTGGTCATTTCTGCCATGCTGACGGAGTTCATGTCGGCCAGCACCACGATGGGCACATCCAGTTCGCGCACCCGTTCCGTTGGCTTCAGCGTCTCCGGCACCCAAGGTGTGTAATCCAGGCGGCCGATGCCACTCTTTTGGCGGGTATAACACATAACGGTCTCCTCGTCCACAAATTTTCCCAGCACCAGCGGCATGTCCGCCAGATAGCCGCCCCCATTATGGCGCACATCAATGATGACACCGTTCACCGTGGGATAGTTGTCCAGCAGGTCATGATAGTTCGCGATGATCTGGTCTACAGCATCCCCTGTTTCCGTATGCTCACTTAGCATGAACGAAGAAAACCGGAAATAAACGATATCCCCATCCAAGATTCCACTGGCATAAAGCTGATTGCCGGACTCTTGGCTTAACACCATGTGTCCGTTGGAGAGCCTGCCTGCATTGCGCAAGGCCAACACCATATTCGCGTAATCCACCAGCGTCTGAACATCATTAGGATGATAATTGGGGAGCTGCTGCTTCCGGGCAGCCGACGGAGAAAAAGAATAGGTGGTATCCGGACTACAAGTCACGGACAAACTGAAATGTCCGTCAATCAGCCCGGAGGACAATTCCTTCAACAGGCCGAACGCCTCATCGTTCACCGCCCTGTCACTGAAACCCTTGTCCGCCAAGGCATCAAACCGGGGCTTGTACTCGTCATACACGGCATCCCAGTCCGTCGGGTCGATGTCCCAAAACACATAATTATAATTCATGCCTGTCCAATAGCAGTCGAACAGCTGCGACCAATTATTGATGTTAATATCCGTGCGCGGATTTTGCATGTCGGGCATATCGTCACGGCAGGCAGCCAAGATTAACACGGCAAAGGCCAATCCCACAAGTTTATGTATTCTAACGCTCATTGTTTTCATTGTTTCAATTGTTTGACTGATTGCCCCCGAAAGTAAACAGAACCCCCACCTGGAAAAGGAAGGTGTTAAGGTAACGCGGCACACGGCCCCGCATGTAATCTTTCTGCATGTCAGTGAGGCTATGATGGTAGCGGCACTCGGCCAGGACAGCCCATACGGGAGTAAGACGATACTCCAGACCTACACCCACCAACGCGCCTCCTTCGAAGCGGTTGTCGCGACGCGAGTCGAACGCATACTTCTCGTCATACGTATATAAATCCTTTATATTGCCAATGCCGGAGGGATTGTCCTCTTCGACGTTTTCTGCGTAAACAGAGAACGTGGTCCCCTCACGCCGGCCGGCCAACCAGCCACCGGCATAGAAGCCCGCATCCAGGAAACCGCGCAATTTCGTCCCGCCAAAGGAGAACCGGGCAAACAAAGGCACGGAGAGGTAATGGTTGGTCCTGTCCTCGCGCAACGCATCGTAGAAACCCGAACGGCGCATACCGTAATTCTTCTGTGCATAGGACACTTCGGCCTGCACAGCCAGCCAGTCATTGAAAGCATACTGCACGGGTACACCGGCCGTGAAGCCTCCCAAGGCCACGTAACGACGGTCGTAGAAATAACCGGACTCCGTGCTCAGCGAATTGTGCGTATAACCGGCCTGAAAGCCGACACGCCACTGGGCTGCCACGGGCAGAACGCACAACGTGGCAAGCACCAGCAACATTAACAATCTGATTGATTTCATCTGTTCCTAACCGTATTATTCCACCACCAGCTGCACCTTCAGCATTACATCCTGCACGACAAAAGAAGAAACGTTGTCCGACACCACCTCCGGCACGTTCAGTCGGAGGGATATCCGGAAATTATCCGCTACGGTCGTCGTACCCGATTGCAAGGTTCCAAAGACACTAAAACTCAGTTGCATGTCATCCGACAATTTGACACCTGCCACAGGCACATCCTTGCCATGATAAGTCGTGGGCGAGAATACCTTGCGGCGCAGCGCGTTGAAGTTCTCCGACGAGTAACCCAGTGAAGCCAATTCATCGGCCACATCAAACGAGTAATTCCGGTCGGTGGTATTCACCGGCAAAGACAGCACAAGTTCGTTGCGCCGGTAAATGGTGTACTCCACAGGCACCTCATAATCCGTCCCGGTGATGTCGGTCAGATTCAGCGTGGCACGGAAATCATACGTGGCATCTTCTTCCGCTTCGAAGTCCGTCCAATCCGTCCCGGCGGGAGTCAGCTTTATGTAGGAATTGTCTGCGATTACATTCTCCGTCTGAATGCGCTGCGCCGTTGCCTCGTCCATCACCATGAGGGGAGTGCCGGCCAGGCAGGTTTCTGCCGTGTATTGCTTCACCCTTCCGTCCTCGGCCACGAACGACTGCATATCCAGGAATACATAATTATCCAGCACATTGCCTGTCGAATGGCCGCGATAGGTCTGCGCCAAGGGATGCCAGATGTTCAGCCCGTCCGTGGCACGCGGCAGCATCTCCACATCCAATACGTCGGACGACACCAGCTCCGTGTTTCCGGCAACATCCGTATAGCTGGCCACCAGCGTCAGCTTGGTCTCCAGCCACACGTCCGCATCGGCCTGCACACCGATGGTGGCCAGCCACTGGCCGTCCAGCGTCTCGCCATCAGCATTCACATCCGGCGTCACGGATAGCAGTTGGTAATGTGCCGGCGTAGTCACATACGAAGCCTTGGTCTGTGCGGCAGTTTCCTCTGTCTGCAAGCGGTAAACGGTTTCATCCGCCACGTCCAGCTGGAAGTTCTCTGCCGTGAGGGTGGCTCCCGAAGGATTCACGCGGAAACGTATTTCAAACTCGCCGCCGTTCACCGTGGTCACATCGTCCATCAGCCACACGATGCCTTGCGGTACGGGGTCTTTGAGGGCATCCACTTCGTCCTTCCAGTCGTCATTGTCGCAGGCGGACAACAGGGGCAGGGCGCACAACAGGCCGCCCATATAATTCACGAATCGTCTTGTCTTCATTCCTTTTATCCGATAAATAGAAACATCAACTTTTCATCCTTGGCCAGGAAAGCATCAATTACCGTATGTATAGGAATAGACATGCTGTCCTGTATTGTTGTTCTTCACCACATAGGTGAAAGAGATGTCCATCAGTCCCATGGCCTCCACTTCTGCCTCAGCTCTTTCACAAGCAGCCTTGACCAGCGCATCGCATTCCGCCATGATGCCGTTCAACATAAAAGGAGACTCGGAGATATTCAAAGCCTTCATATAAGCCTGCTCTACCAATGCCAATTCGGCCATAAAATTCTCACCCGATCCGTGGAAACTCTCAAAGCTTGCTGTATATACCACATTGACAGGCTCGTCATCATCCGAACAAGCCATGAATACAGTTCCCATAAGAGCCACGGCCACCAACAGCCGCACTGCGCACCAAGTGCGCCATCCTTTGATTGATTCTTTCATTTCTATCGTTTGTTTTTTAATGAATAATAACTAGGGAGAAGAGAAACCTCGTCTGACTTCCCGGCACAAAGATAACCAATTCTCCCGAAAACAGATAAGCCGGCCCGACATCCCAGAGTTTCAATTTGTCATACCGCATAGCTCATTTTATCCAAAACAGATGATTCACACACACATACAGACGTAACATTTTTCCCAACGTCTCTACAAAAGATGTCTAAGCCATAGAAAAACTTACCGAATGCTCAGGAATTCTTCATTTCCAGCCTGGAAATGTGTATTTCCAACCTAGAAATGTACATTTTCAACCTAGAAATGCACATTTCCAGCCTAGAAATACAGTTTTTCAGAGGGATTGGGCGTTTTTAGTAGATACCTAGCCAACTTTATCTGTGGGCAACGGCTATCTTCCAAAGTTTTCACTACCTTTGCCCGCAAATAACACAAACAAAAGCCCATGCGCATCAAACATACCTGCAACCTCGCATCCCGGATAATGGGATGGCTATTCATCTCCCTAATGCCGCTACAGGCTCGGCCCATCCCGGACGAACTGTTATGCCCGGATAGTATCCAAGATATTCTGCTCCACGACCCCCACCGCGCACTGGCACTGCTGGACACGGCAGAACAACGACACGCACCGGGCCTACCGCCCTACCGGATAGACATACTCCGCACACGCTGCCACGAGATGGCCGGCGAATACTACCTGATGGAGAAATATGCCAGACGGGCGCTTGCCAACGACTCGGTGCAGGCATCCCCCCGACGGAAGCTGGAAGCAATGCGCGACCTGATAGACGCGCTGAACGCACAACTGCAATACGAGGAAGCCATCCGGCTATGTCAAGAGGCCATCGGACTGGCCCGGCAACAGGACAGCCGGATGACCGAAGGCTCCATACACTACGTCATGGGCGGCATCTATGCCAAGATGCAGCTTTTTGACCAGGCCTTGGCTGCCTACCAAGAGGGACAGAAGTGCCTGGAAAGTGAAAAAGGAGTACTGGCCATGGCGCATCTCTCCACGGCATATGGCCAACTGATGACCCTGCTGATGGACAACGGCCGGCCGGACGAAGCCATAGCGACCGGACGCAAACGCGAGGCCTTGATAAAGAAAATGAGCGGCATGCCCGGCCCGCCCAACGGCTACATCGACCAGCAATACGGCTATGTCTACTCCAAGATGGCCTTTCTACTGCAAGACAACGGACAGACAGAAGAAGCGGCCGACTATTACCGCCGCTTCCAAGAGACTGACTTCTCCAAGCAACCCAACTACCGGGGCGAAATCATCCCCTACCTGCTGGCCGCCCACCGGTATTCCGAAGCGCTGAAGTTGAATGAAGAAGACCTTGCCCAGCATGCCCGAAACTTTAGCAACGACACGGTCAATTATAACTACCTGATTCTGCTGGACCGACAGGCAGAGGCTTTCCGGGGACTGCACCAATACCAGGCGGCCTATGCCTGGCAACGTCGGTTCACGACCCTGCAGGACAGCATCCACCAACGCGAACGGAGGGAGCAAGCCCAGGAGCTGGCCACGGCCTTCCGCCTGAACGAGAAAGAAAGGCAATTGGAGCAGACCCGTGCGGACATGCAACGGCGCACCCTCCTGCTGGGCGCATCGGGACTGTCATTCGTCCTGCTGCTGGCCCTGCTGATCATCATCGGACGGGACCTGCGGCAATCCAGGCGGCGCAACAAGCTGCTTGTCAAACAACTGGACGAGCTGCAAGCCCAACGGGAAGAACTGTACAAGACCCTCGCACACATCCCCTCCACCTCCGGGGAAACCGTCGCCGAGGACAAGGCCACCGGTGCAGAAGACGCGGATGCAGCCTCCACTCCCCTCCGGGAGGACTCCACGGAATATACCCACTTCCTGCGCATGGAGCAGCTACTGACTGAACAACAGCTGTTCCTCCGGCCCGATTTCGGCCGCGACGACTTGCTGGCCATCACCCATGTCAACAAGAACGACCTGCCCCACCTTCTGCGGGAATATGCCCACGCAGAGAATGTCAGTGATTACCTGAACCGGCTGCGCGTGCGGCATGCCTTGAAGCTGATGAAGGAGAAGCCCCACTACTCCATCATGGCCATCGGCGAGGAAGCTGGCTTCAGAAGCCGGGCCACCTTCTACCGGGCGTTTCTCAAGGAATGTGGAATGACGCCCGCACAATATATACAAGCGCATCAATAGCCACACCTTAATAAATATAATAGATAAGCGGATGCCTTTCACATAAATTCAGGCAATCCGCTTTTTTTCTCCCCAAAATATTTGGTTGTTAAGCAGGAAATGCTTTACTTTGCAACGGAATTAAAAATGTAATGATTACAAACCCGTAACCAATGGATGTTATAGAACGATTGCAAAGCCACCACATCAAGCCATCCGTGCAGCGGATAGCCATTATGGAATACCTGATGGCGCATCGCACGCATCCCACGGTGGACGAAATCTATGTAGCTCTTTCGCCTTCCATCCCCACGCTCTCCAAGACTACGGTGTACAATACCTTAAGACTGCTGAGCGAGAACGGAGCGATACAGACCTTGACCATAGACGGACGGAACACATGCTATGATGCCGTGACCCCCCCCCATGCACACTTCTTCTGTAAGTGTTGCGGACGGATATACGACCTTACGCCCACGGAAAGCGATTCGCATCCGGGCGAAATGGAACGGGACGGGCATCAGATACAGGAAATACACCATTATTATAAGGGTATCTGTAAACATTGCATGCAGGAAAAGCGTTTTGATATTATAAATAACTGATTTACTAACTAACTAATTCATTAAAGGAGAAAAGAAAATGAAGAAATTCAGATGTACAGTTTGCGGTTACATCTACGAAGGTGATGCCGCTCCCGAGAAGTGCCCCCTCTGCAAGGCTCCGGCCAGCAAGTTCGTGGAAGTTGAAGAGCAGACCACGGATGGTCCCCTGGTATTTGCCGACGAGCATGTTATCGGCGTAGCCAAGGGTTGCGACGATGAAATGATCAAAGACCTGAACAACCACTTCATGGGCGAATGCACTGAAGTCGGCATGTACCTGGCCATGAGCCGTCAGGCTGACCGCGAAGGTTATCCCGAAATCGCCGAAGCTTACAAGCGTTATGCTTGGGAAGAGGCTGAGCATGCTGCCAAGTTCGCAGAGTTGCTGGGCGATGTGGTTTGGGATACGAAGACCAACCTGGAGAAACGCATGGCTGCCGAGTGTGGCGCTTGCGAAGACAAGAAGCGTATCGCTACGCGTGCCAAGGCCCTGAACCTGGATGCCATCCACGACACGGTTCACGAAATGGCCAAGGACGAGGCTCGTCACGGCAAGGGCTTCGAAGGCTTGTACAACCGCTACTTCAAGAAGTAATCAAGCCCTTTACAAAGACTATTAAAAAGGATGCGTCCCTATGCGCATCCTTTTTTATGCCTTAGTTTCTACACAAAAGGAAAGGCTCCGATGAGGAGCCTTTTTTTAGTCATTAATTACCATTAACTGGTGAATCTTCAAAAACGATAACCCAAAGTCAGGAGAACCTTACTACGGGTATCCGTCTCTTTCATCGGCATGATGCCCTCGGCCATGAAGGGATAGAAATCCGATTTATAGGTGTCATACTTATAAGCCAGGTCGGCATAGAAGGAACCGGTGTGATATCCCAACCCCAGCGTAACTGTATGGGCAGACTTAAGATTGGCAAAATCCGTATCGGTTGTCAGAGAATTCACCGCTAATGCCTTGAAGGCATCTTCTTTGTAAGCAGAGGTAGTGAAATTATACCCGGCACGCAACGAGAAGGCCGGAGCGGGCTTAAATTCAGCCCCCAAACGCAAAGTGTGTACCCCTTGCAGGCAAAGTCCGGCCTCGTTGTTCTCCCAATCCATTGAGCCTCCTTCCGGATAACTGAAATCCATACCGGAATAGTCCGCATATTCGTACTCTGCGCCTAAAGCCAAGGATGAACCAACCGTGTAACCCAGGCTGGCATTGAATACCCACGGTGTCTGCAGACGGAAGTCATACCACATGTCGCCATCCACATAGTTATAGGTGTCTATAATGTTGTCCGTGTAGTTCGATGTAAGAATAGCAGAGGTGCTGTATGTCAACTTATAGAATACAGGCGTATGGACTGCCAAGCCGACACGCAAGGGAGAGTACTCGAACGGGCGCAGAATAACGCCAAACTTCACGTCCACGCCCGAGCCGCTGATATTGTTATGGCTCTCCAACGCATAGCCATTGCCACCTTCGCCCTCACTGTCTTCATTGTATAGGGAATACTTGGAATAGTCCACATCGTAGATGCCTACAGTCAGTCCCAAGTAGACGCGGTCATTGACATTAAAGGAGACGTTGAGGTCATACTGATCCACGCCGCCACGTTCGTAAGAACGGAACTCGCGGAGGTAAGGGTACGCTCCTGCCACATTGCCATAGAAGCCATAATCGTCATACGCCGGAGCATTGGGCCGTCCGTCCGCGCCGATGGGCGAAGAGGTCAGCCCGCCATTGCCGTCGAAGAACAGGGGATTGCCCTGATCATCCTGGGCGCGCCAGTCCGTGGGTTGGTCGGTCAGCGTGGGACTAATTAAGTAACCTTCCCAACCCAGAGCGGAGAGCCAGCCGATATCGTTGTGGTCGAATATGTTGCCGCTACCCCAATAATCCGGCGTCAGCCCGTCGGCCTGTGCGGCAATGACGTCCAGTTGCGTGTAGCCGCCCAGGTCACCTGCCGCACTGCGAGTGCGATAGAAGGACTTGGCCTTGTGGTAGTTGAAACCGAAATTCACGTAGCGCAAGGGAGTCACATTGCCGATTTTGGTGGAGATGACGACCCCGATGTTGTCGAAGTTCCAGCGGGCCTTGTCGGCAGACAGGGTTGTCCCCGCATTGTTTATCTCGGTGCTGGCCAGCGAATAGCCGAACGTGGCCATCACATCATTGCTGCGGTAGATACCGATACCGGCAGGATTAGTCCCCATGGTGGAGATGTCCCCGCCCAAGGCGCCCATCGCCCCGCCCATACCCACGAAGCGGGCCGTGCCGTTCAAGTCCTTTTGGGCGATGGTTGCGGCATCATATATGGTTTGTGCGGCCGCGCCGGCTCCCATCAGGAGGGCGCAAGCCAGTGTCAGGATTCTTGTCTTCATTATCATTATACATTAAAAAAGAAATAAGAAAGAGCCGTCTGTCAGCGCCGGCGGCTTCCTCCGCCCGAACGCGAACCGCCACCACTGCGCATACCGCCCGACGAACGGACCGAACCGCCTCCGCCTGTAGAGAAGGTGGAACGGGAAGAGCCGGACCGCTGCGGCGTGCTGTAAGAACGGGTACGCGAGGAGTTGCCCTCATTGTTATATTGGTACGTGCGCCGCCGCGTGGTGCTGGAGCCGCGGTTGTACGTGCGGGTCGAGGTGCCCGTGCCGTAGGTTCTGCCTGTGCGGCGGGCGGTACCGGTACGATTCACCGACGAAGTACCCGTGGGACGAGTATAAGTCCCCGCGCGGCGGGTGGAAGAGTTGATGCCCGTAGACCGCGTGCCGGCCGAAGTGTTCCGACGCGAAGTGGCCGAGCGAGTACCTACAACTCTGCGCGAAGTACCCGAAGTCGTGCCACGCCGAACGCTATTTCCCCGCAAGGAGTTGCCCCCGTTGATGACGGAAGCCGGACGTCCCGGCACGGAAGCTCCGCGCGAACCGTAAAGCCGGCGGTGCGAATACGTGCCCCAACGCCCCGGTCCCGGATGCCACGGACCGTGCCAATGCGGACCGTGCCAGTGCGGATGATGCCAAGCCCACCCGCCATAATACCACGGGTCGTACCAGCCATGCCAGCCCCAACCCCAGCCGTAGTAGGGATAACCCCACCAGCCGACGCTGTTGAAACGCCAGTCCCACCACAAACGGTTGGTGAACGTGGGGAAGGCATAGGCGTAGAAGCCGTCATAATAGACGTTCCAATCCCACGTGTTCAGCCCGTAGACCACGTCGAAGTAGAGCGGACTGCTGACGGGGATGGCGTAGCGCGGATTGCGGAAGCGGATGATGCGCGTGGCATACTCGTAGTCATCCGCCGAGCCATCGAAGCCGCCGACCCACTCGCCCTCCAGCCCGTCGTCCTCCTGACGGTCGATGTAGAGGGTGTCGTTCTGCGCCGTGAAGTCATAGTCCGACGAATCGTAGCGGCGATTGTAGGCATCCACGTCCATCGTCCGCCCGTCCGTGTCGCGGACGACGACGGTGGTTCCCCCGGCCGTGGCGCGGACGGTCTGCGGCGAACGGGACTTCACCACCACCTGGTCCGCATCGGTCACGACGACGGTCTCGCGGGTATTTTTCTGTTCCCTGACCTGATTTTTCTTGGAAGGCACGTAATAAAGGTCGTCCACCACGCCCTGCGCCAACAGTCCCCACGGGAGGCACAAGGCCACAAGCGATAAAAAAACAATCTTTTTCATATCCTTCTGTCTTTAGTGATTAAACAAATGGCTACCTTTGCAGGAGCTTGAACAAAGGTACACATAATAATGTTCACCCCGCACAAGGGGCGTCCGTTATTTAACAAACTATCGCAGAAATTCATATAAACAACGAGAATCAGACAGTTATGAAGTACTTGCAATTCACCTTCATCCCCACCCCGCGCTCGCAGACCGCCACGGACCTGCTGTGCGCCGTGCTGGCCGACGCCGGCTTCGAGAGCTTCCAGGAACAGGAAGACGGCCTGCTGGACGCCTACATCCGCGCGAACACCTACGACGAGACCGCCCTCCGCGCCGCGCTCGACGCCTTCCCCCTGCCGGACACCCGCCTGTCCTACACCTGGCAGGAGGCCGAAGACCGCAACTGGAACGAGGAGTGGGAGCGGAACTTCTTCCGGCCCATCGTCATCGCAGGGCGGTGCGTCGTCCACAGCACGTTCCACCGCGACGTGCCGACGGCCGAGTACGACATCGTCATCAACCCCCGCATGGCCTTCGGCACGGGGCATCACGAGACCACAGGGCTGGTCATGGCCGAGCTGCTGGACATGGACCTGGCGGGCCGCCGCGTGCTGGACATGGGCTGCGGCACATCCATCCTCGCCATCCTGGCCCGAATGCGCGGCGCGGACGCCGTGGACGCCGTGGACATCGACGAGTGGTGCGTCAACAATTCGCAGGAAAACATCGCCCTGAACGGCATGGACCGCATCACGGTACGGCAGGGCGACGCCTCGACCCTGGCGGAAATGGGGCCGTATGACGTCATCCTGGCCAATATCAACCGCAACATCCTCCTCAGCGACATGCGGCACTACGTGGCACGGATGGCGCCGGGCGCGACGCTGCTGATGAGCGGATTCTACGAAGAGGACGTCCCCCTGATCCGCGCCGAGGCAGAAAGGCTGGGCCTGACGTTCGTCCACCAGCGGTCGGACCGGCGCTGGACGCTGGTGCGCGTGGCGAAACCCAATCTGACAATCATCTAAATGGTATAGATATGGCACAGAAAGGATTTCAGATAGATGACAACTTCCTTACTTGGATTTCTTCATTGAAGAAAGACATCAGACAGGCGCAACTCAAAGCTGCCGTTAGAGTCAATTCGGAGTTATTGCACCTTTATTGGCATTTGGGCAAAGAAATTGCATCCAAACAAGGACAAGCCCAATGGGGAAATGGATGGCTGAAAGAAATGAGCCATGAATTGCTGATGGAATTTCCAGATATGAAAGGATTTTCCTATCGCAATCTCCGATATATTCGCCAATGGTTCAACCTCTACTACAAAGAAGCAATTTGGCAACAAGTTGTTGCCAAATTAGGCGAAGCATTCTTCTCTGTACCATGGGGACATCACCTTTACATCATTTCACGATGCAAAGATCCCGATAAAGCCATGTTCTTTCTACAAAAAACATTGGAAAATGGATGGAGCCGATCTATGTTGCTTAATTTTTTAGATACCGACCTCTATGAACGTCAAGGAAAGGCTCTTAACAATTTCACACGTCTATTACCACAGCCTCAAAGTGAATTAGCGCAACAAACCTTGAAGGATCCATATAACTTTGACTTCCTTACACTAACGGAAGACTTTCGCGAACAAGAATTGGAAAACGCACTCACAACAAACATCACACGTTTCCTACTTGAATTGGGACAAGGTTTTGCCTATATTGGACGCCAGATTCCTCTTGAAGTGGGAGATGAAACTCTTTTTGCCGACCTATTGTTCTACCATCTTGAACTGCGCTGTTACATAGTGGTAGAATTGAAGACCTCTAAGTTCAAAGGAGAATATTTAGGGCAATTAGGTCTATATGTCAGTGCGGTAAATCATCTGAAAAAGAGAAAAGAAGACAATCCTACCGTAGGACTACTCATCTGCAAAACAAAAAATGACGTAATTGCACAATACGCATTAGAAAGTACCAGTCAACCCATTGGCATTTCATCTTACGAGCTGACAAAGTTAATCCCTACAGAACTACAAAGCCAGTTACCCACCATAGAAGAAATTGAAAATAGTCTATAAGATTTTTACACCTTATTATATATGGACATTCAGCAAACCCTGGCGCGCCTCGGCCTCGACGCGCTCACCCCCATGCAAGAAGCCGCCCGCCGCGCCTGGACGGACGGCCGCGACCTGGTCCTCCTCTCGCCCACCGGCACGGGCAAGACGCTGGCCTACCTGCTGCCCCTGGCCGCGGAGCTGGACGCCGGCCGCCCGGAGGTGCAGGCCGTCGTCGTCACCCCCACGCGCGAACTGGCGCAGCAGACCGCCGAGGTCTACCGCACGCTCCGCACCCCCGCCGCCGCCCTCTGCCTGCACGGCGGACGGCCCACCATGGACGAGCACCGACGACTGCGCCAGGTACGCCCCGCACTGCTCATCGCCACGCCCGGACGCCTGTGCGACCACCTGCGGAAGCACAACTTCGACCCCGCCGCCGTCCGCACGCTCGTCATCGACGAATTCGACAAATGCCTCGAGCTGGGCTTCCGCGACGAGCTGGAGGAACTCACCGCCGCCCTGCAAGGTGTACGCCGCCGCGTGCTGCTCTCCGCCACGGATGCCCGGGAAATCCCCGACTTCCTCCCGCTGAGCGCCGGCCCCGCCGCCGCCCTCCGCCTGGACTTCCTCGGCACGGGCGCGGACGACGGGCGGCTGCAACTGCGCCGGGTGCAGTCCCCGCAGCGGGACAAGCTCGAAACCCTGCTGCGGCTGCTCTGTATGCCGGGCACCCGCCCCGCGCTCGTCTTCGTCAACCACCGCGAGAGCGTCGAGCGCATCGCCCGCTTCCTGCGCGACCGGCGGTTCCCCTGCGCCGCCTTCCACGGCGGGATGGAGCAGGACGAGCGCGAGCGCGCCCTCTACCGCTTCCGCAACGGCTCGGCCCCGGCGCTCGTCTGCACCGACCTCGCCGCCCGCGGATTGGACATAGAAGGCGTGGGCGCCGTCGTCCACTACCACCTGCCGCCGCAGGCCGACGCCTTCACCCACCGCAACGGACGCACCGCCCGCTGGACGGCCACGGGCACGGCCTACCTCCTGCTCGGCCCGGACGAGCCGCTGCCCGCCTACGTCGCGGAGGAGATCCCGGCATTCCCCCTGCCCGACGCGCCCCTGCCCATCCCCCGGCCCGAGTGGGCCACTATATATATAGGTAAGGGGAAACGCGACCGACTGAGCCGGGGCGACATCGTGGGCTTCCTCTGCAAGCAGGGCGGACTGTCGGCCGACGACCTGGGGCGCGTGGACGTCCTGCCCCGCTTCGCCCTCGCCGCCGTGCGCGCCGACCGCCTCCGCCAGGTGCTCCGCCTGGTGCAAGGCGAGAAAATCAAGGGCCTCAAGACCCGCATCGAGGAGGCAAAGTAATAAACATGCAGTTTTTATGCCTGAAATCTAACAGTCCGGACGCCGGCAAATGCCCTGACAGACAAACTGTAACCGGCGTCCGGGCGTTGACATCCCCGCATAACAATTTGGAACAAAAACCGCCCATCCGCCAATAAAACGAAAGGAAAATACACGCATTTGGTGAAAAAACAGCAGGAAATGTTTGGTTTGACGAAATAAATCCGTAACTTCGCCCTGTCGTAAGACATCAACCAGTAAACGAAATGTCGAACTAAAACCAATTTGACCTATGCAGAAACATAACTTTAATGCGGGACCCTCCATTCTGCCCCGCGAGGTGATCGAGAAGACAGCCCAAGCCATCCTTGACTACAACGGCTCGGGCCTTTCACTGATGGAAATCAGCCACCGCGCCAAGGACTTCCAGCCCGTCGTGGACGAAGCACGCGCCCTCTTCAAGGAGCTGCTCCAGATACCGGACGGATACAGCGTCCTCTTCCTGGGCGGCGGCGCCAGCCTTGAATTCTGTATGGTACCCTACAACTTCCTGGAGCACAAGGCCGCCTACCTCAACACAGGCACTTGGGCCAAGAAGGCGATGAAAGAAGCCAAGCTGTTCGGCGAGGTGGTCGAAGTAGCCTCGTCGGCCGATGCCAATTATACCTTCATCCCCAAAGACTACACCGTGCCCGCCGATGCGGACTACCTGCACATCACGACCAACAACACCATCTTCGGCACCGAGCTGAAGGCCGACCCCGACGCACCGGTTCCCCTGGTGGGCGACATGTCGTCGGACATCTTCTCCCGCCCCGTGGACGTGTCCAAGTACATCTGCATCTATGGCGGCGCGCAGAAGAACCTGGCTCCCTCAGGCGTGACCTTCGTCATCGTCAAGGATGATGCCCTGGGCCGCGTCAGCAGACCGATACCCACGATGCTGAACTACAAGACGCACGTCGACGCCGGCACCATGTTCAACACGCCGCCCGTCGTGCCCATCTACGCCGCCCTGCAGACCCTCCGCTGGATCAAGGCCGAGGGAGGCATCGCGGAGATGGATCGCCGCGCCAACGAACGCGCAGAGCTGCTCTACGGCGAAATCGACCGCAACAAGCTCTTCCGCGGCACCGCCGTCGAGGAAGACCGCTCGCGCATGAACATCTGCTTCGTCATGGCGCCTGAATACAAGGAGCTGGAAGCCGAATTCCTGGCCTTCGCCACCGAGCACGGCATGGTGGGCATCAAGGGACACCGCAGTGTGGGCGGCTTCCGCGCCTCGTGCTACAACGCCATGCCGCTCAGCAGCGTGCAGGCCCTCGTCGACTGCATGAAGGAATTCGAGCAGAAACACTAACCCCCTTAACCTCATCATCCGTATGAAAGTATTAGTCGCAACCGATAAGCCGTTCGCCAAGATTGCCGTGGACGGCATCCGCAAAGAGATAGAAGCAGCAGGCTATGAACTGGCGCTGCTGGAGAAATATGGTGAAAAGGCCAAGTTGTTGGAAGCAGTGGCCGATGCCGACGCCCTCATCATCCGCAGCGATGTGGTGGACGCCGAGGTGCTCGACGCCGCCAAGCAGCTGAAAATCGTGGTGCGTGCCGGGGCCGGCTATGACAACGTCGACCTGGCCGCCGCCACTGCCCACGGTGTCTGCGTGATGAACACGCCGGGACAAAACTCCAACGCCGTGGCCGAGTTGGCGTTCGGCCTCATGGTGATGGCCGTGCGCAACCTTTATAACGGCACGTCCGGCTCGGAGCTGAAAGGCAAGACGCTGGGCATCCACGCCTACGGCAACGTGGGGCGCAACGTCGCCCGCATCGCCAAGGGCTTCGGCATGAGCATCCTGGCCTACGATGCCTTCCCTGCCGCTGTGGAAGCCATGCGCGCCGACGGCATCACCCCCGTGGACAGCGCGGAAGAACTCTACCGGAAGTCCAACATCGTCTCCCTGCACATCCCCGCCACACCCGAGACAAAAGGCTCCATCGGCTATGACCTGGTGAACCGTATGCCGAAAGGCGGCGTCCTCATCAACACCGCGCGCAAGGAGGTCATCGACGAGGAAGGCTTGCTCAAACTCCTGGCCGAACGCGCTGACTTGAAGTATTTGACCGACATCATGCCCGTCCGCAACGCAGAGTTTGAGCAGACGGCACCGGGCCGCTACTTCTCCACTCCGAAGAAGATGGGTGCCCAGACGGCCGAAGCCAATATCAACGCCGGCATCGCCGCCGCACGCCAGATTGTAGGCTTCCTCAAGGACGGATGCGAACGTTTCCGCGTGAATAAGTAAAAACGGACGCTTATGGCAACAATCAAACCCTTTAGAGGACTGCGCCCCCCGCAGAACTTGGTGGAGAAGGTGGCCTCCCGCCCCTACGACGTGCTCAACTCTGACGAGGCACGCCACGAGGCCGAGGGCAACGACATGTCCCTCTACCACATCATCCGCCCGGAGATTGACTTCCCCGTCGGCACGGACGAGCACGATGAACGCGTGTATCAGAAGGCCGCCGAGAACTTCCGGTCGTGGCAGGACCGCGGCTGGCTGGTGCAAGACAAGGAGGAGCATTATTATATCTATGCCCAGACGATGAACGGCAAAACGCAATACGGCCTTGTGGTGGGCGCCTACGTGCCCGACTACCTCAACGGCGTCATCAAGAAGCACGAACTGACCCGCCGCGACAAGGAGGAAGACCGCATGAAGCACGTCCGCGTCTGCAACGCCAACATCGAGCCGGTGTTCTTCGCCTACCCGGACAATGACGCGCTGAGTGCCATCATCGCCCGCTATACGTCCCGCCCGCCGGTGTACGACTTCATCGCGCCGGGCGACGGCTTCGGCCACACCTTCTGGGTGATAGACGACAAGCAGGACATCGACGCCATCACGCAAGAGTTCGCCAAGATGCCCGCACTGTACATCGCCGACGGACACCACCGCAGTGCGGCGGCGGCACTTGTAGGCGCAGAAAAGGCAAAGCAAAACCCGCAACACCGCGGCGATGAGGAGTACAACTACTTCATGGCCGTGTGCTTCCCCGCCGGACAGCTGACCATCATCGACTACAACCGCGTGGTGCGCGACCTCAACAGAATGACACCCGCGCAGCTGCTCGATGCCCTGAAGAAGCACTTCGACGTGGAGGACAAGGGCACCGCCGAGCCTTACCGCCCGACCTGCCTGCACAACTTCTCGCTCTACGTGGACGGACATTGGTACTCGCTGACCGCCCACCCGGACACGTATGACGACCACGACCCCATCGGCGTGCTGGATGTCACCATCTCCTCGCGCTACATCCTGGACGAACTACTGGGCATCCACGACCTCCGCTCGGACAAGCGCATCGACTTCGTGGGAGGCATCCGCGGCCTTGGCGAACTGAAGCAGCGGGTGGATAGCGGAGAGATGGCGATGGCTCTCGCCCTCTACCCCGTCAGCATGAAGCAGCTGATGGACATTGCCGACACGGGCAACATCATGCCACCCAAGACAACGTGGTTCGAGCCGAAGTTGCGCTCGGGATTAATCATTCACAAACTGGATTGAGCAAGACGTATGCCCCTCATTGAAATCACTTCCCTCGCCCATCCCGGCGTGGACATATTCAGTGCCCTTACCGAAGCCCAGCTGCGCAACCGGCTGGAGCCCGGCAAGGGCATTTTTATTGCCGAAAGCCCCAAGGTCATCCGCGTGGCGTTGGAAGCGGATTATACGCCCGTGGCCCTCCTCTGCGAGCGGCGGCACATCACGGGCGATGCCGCGGACATCATCACCCACTGCGGCGACATCCCCGTCTACACCGGCGAGCGTGAACTCCTGGCCCAACTGACCGGCTACACCCTGACGCGCGGCGTGCTCTGCGCCCTGCGCCGCCCTGTGGAGCGAAGTCTTGAGGATATTTGTGGAAATGCACGCCGCCTCGTGGTCATCAACGGCGTGGTGGACACGACTAACATCGGCGCCATCTTCCGCTCGGCGGCGGCCTTGGGGATGGACGGCGTACTGCTGACGCGCAACTCCTGCGACCCGCTGAACCGCCGGGCGGTGCGCGTATCCATGGGCTCGGTGTTCCTCGTGCCGTGGATGTGGCTGGACGCTCCCCTGACGCGCCTCCACGACTTCGGCTTCCGCACGGCAGCCATGGCGCTCACCGACCAATCCATCCCGCTGGATGCGCCCGCATTGAAGCAAGAAGCCCGCCTCGCTCTCGTGATGGGCACGGAGGGAGACGGGTTGCCTAAAGAAACCATTGCCGAGGCCGACTACGTGGTGCGCATCCCCATGGCGCATGGCGTGGATTCGCTCAACGTGGCGGCGGCATCAGCCGTAGCGTTTTGGGAATTAAGAGCGCGGGAGTAAAGCTGTTCTTTCTTTAACGGGAAATGCCTTCAATGGCCACCTTCATCACTCCGTCCGCCTTGCTTTCGAAGAGGCGGTAGGCCTCCTCTATCTTGTCCAGCGGATAGCGGTGCGTGATGAGCGGCGTGGTGTCAATGCGCCCCTCAGCAATCAGGCGGAGGATTTCGGCGCAGTCGCAGCCGTCCACACCGCCTGTCTTGAAGGTGAGGTTCTTGCCATACATATCGGGCAGGGGGAGCACCTGCGGACGGTCGTAGAGCGCCACGACAGTGACCGTGGCATTGGGTCGCGCACACTGCCACGCCAGGCAGAAGGTGTCGTCCGCGCCCGCCACTTCCAGCACCACATCAGCGCCGCCGTGGTCGGAGTGCGTGCGTACAAAGTCGATGCACGTATCCGGTTCCGTCAGCAAGACATCGGGATAATGCGCCTGCACAAAGGCGCGGCGTTCGGCCGACTTCTCACAAATGATAATCCGCTTCGGATGCTTCAGCATCGCACAGAGCAGCGTGCAGATGCCCGTAGGCCCTGCACCGATGAGGAGCACAGTGTCCTCCGGCGTGATGTCCGAGATGCGCGCCGCCCAAAAGCCGGTGGCAAGGATGTCGCCCGTAAAGAGGGCCTGCTCGTCCGTCACTCCGTCGGGGATGCGGTCAAGGCCTTGGTCGGCATGGGGCACCCGCACATACTCCGCCTGTCCGCCGTCGATGCGGCACCCCAAGGCCCAGCCGCCGTCGGGGTCGGTGCAGTTGTTCACATAGCCTTTCTTGCAGAAGAAGCACTCACCGCAGAAGGTCTCCACATTGACCGTAACCCTGTCTCCGGGGCGCACGCGGGTGACTGCCGCCCCCACTTCTTCCACCACGCCCACCATCTCGTGGCCGACGGTGATGCCGGGCACGGCACGCGGCACACTGCCATGCTTGATGTGCAGGTCGCTGGTTCAGATGCTGCCCAGGGTGACGCGGACAATGGCGTCATGCTCATCCTTCAGCACGGGTTTCGGCTTGTCCAGGAGACGGAATTCGCCTTGTCTGATGTAAGTGTATGCCAGCATCGGTAATGATAATTTATCAGGGTATTTTTTAGACGCGGATTTTGCGGATTGAGCGGATCTCAAAGAAGGTTTCGCCCTGATTTGTCGTCCGTATTTAAAGAAAAAAAATAAAATCCGCTTAATCCGCAAAATCCGCGTCTAAAGAATTAAATTCCTATTTTTCACTAATTGTCATCTGTCACAACTGTCACGTCACGCCGTCAGTTGCCCGCCTTATAATTGTCCAATCCCGTCTCGAGGAAATCCACATACTTGGCAATATCCTCGTCATAGGAATAAGACTTGTTCAGCGGGTTGCCCTCGTTGTCGATGAGGACATAGAAAGGCTGCGCATTGGCGCCGAACTTGACACGCTGCAAGTAGCTCCACTTGTCGCCCACCGTGCGCAGGGTGCGCTCCTGGCCGTTCTCCGTCACCTTGATGGGTGCGGGCAGCGGCGTTTTCTCGTCCACGTAGAGCGTGATGAGCACGTAGTCATTGTTGATGAGGTCGCTCACTTTGGAGTCCGTCCACACGGCCAGCTCCATCTTGCGGCAGTTGACACAACCGTAGCCGGTGAAATCCAGCATCACAGGCTTGCCCTGCTGACGGGCATAGGCCATGCCCGCATCAAAGTCGGTGTATTGGGCGTGCACCTCGTCGGCATAGAGGTTGAAATCCTGCGTCTGGAGGGGCGGTGCAAAGGCACTCACCGCCTTCAGCGGGGCACCCCAGAGACCGGGCACCATATACACCGCAAACGCCAGCGAGGCAAGTGCCAGGAAGAAGCGCGGCACGCTGACTTTGGTATTCTCGTCGTCGTGGGGGAACTTGATTTTGCCCAGCAGGTAGAAGCCCAGCAAGGCAAAGAGCACAATCCACAGGGCGAGGAAAGTCTCACGGTCGAGGATATGCCAGCCGTAGGCCAGGTCGGCCACGGAGAGGAATTTCAAGGCAAACGCCAGCTCGATGAAGCCCAGCACCACCTTGATGACGTTCATCCAGCCGCCCGAACGGGGCATGGACTTCAGCCACGAGGGGAAGAGGGCAAAGAGCGTGAAGGGAAGCGCCAACGCCAGCGCGAAGCCGAACATGCCGATGGCCGGCCCCACGATGCTGCCCGTAGTAGATACCTCCACCAGCAGGAAGCCGATGATGGGACCCGTGCACGAGAAGCTGACCAGCGAGAGCGTGAAGGCCATCAGGAAGATGCTGATGAGGCCCGTCGTCTGCTCCGCCTTGCTGTCCACCGCGTTGCTCCATTTAGAGGGCAGCGTAATCTCGAACGCGCCGTAGAAGGAGGCGGCAAACACCACCAGCAGCAGGCAGAAGAAGATGTTGAAGATGGCGTTGGTGGAAAGCGCGTTCAACGCACTGGCACCGAACAAGGCGGTGATAATCAAACCCAACGCCACGTAGATGACGATGATGGCCGCACCATAGGTGCAGGCGTCTCGGATGCCCTTCTTCTTGTCCTTGCTGCGCTTCAGGAAGAAGCTGACCGTCATCGGTATGATAGGCCACACGCAGGGGGTGAACAATGCCAGCAGGCCGCCCACGAAGCCCATGCCGAAGACGTAGAGCCAGGAGAGGTCGCGCCGGGCAACGGTCTCGCCAAACGAATTGAGCTGGTCGACGACGGGCGCCCAATAGTCGGGTTGGCCGGCAGGAGCGCTTGCCGATACATTGGCCGCATCACGCTCTTCCGCAGGGGCCGCCTCCGCCAAAGATTGGCCGCCTGCGGCCGCATCGCCGAAGCTGAAAGGCACCAGCGTGGGAGGCAGGCAATTCTCGTCGTTGCAGGCGCCGTACTCCAGGTAGCCTTCCACGCGCCAGGCATCGCCCGTCAGCTTCAGCTCCTGCACGAACTGTGCCGTCTTCTCGAAATAGCGCACCTGCATCTCGAACAGCGGGTCGAAGCCGGACACTTCCTTGCCCACGGGTTTCAGCTTGCCGACCGGCTCCGCGCCTTGGATCTTATCCACGTTGAAGGTGGCGGAGATGGGGCCTCCGTCGCCCAAATCGGTTGAGTAGACGTGCCACCCCGGGTCGATGCTGCCCGTGAACACGATTTCCGCTTTCTCGTCCGACACCTGCTTCCACTCGGTCTTGAAGGTGACGGGTTCCAATATCTGTGCCTGTAGCAATAGGGGGAAAATGTACAGGAATAGGGGGAAAACTGTTTTTTTCACGATTCTGTCTGTCATTAAAATGATGATTTAGCGTATCTCGTAATCCACACACGCGCGGCTCTCGCGCACCTCGGCCAGGAGTGCTCCGGCGGCCACGTGGTCGGGATGCGTGGCGTAGGCCTTGACATCCTCCAGCGTGTCAAACTCACTATACAGGGCGATGCTCCACGTCTCGCCGGGATTGATGTTGAGGCCCACTTCGACCTTGCGGATGAAGGGGATCTTGGCGGGCAGGGCCTCGATGGCTTCCTTGAAGGCATGGGCGGCCTGCATCTTGCGCTCGGCGGGGGCTTCGTCTTTCAACTTGAACAATACAATGTGTTTTACCATATTCTTTTTTGTTGTTTTTATAAATTTATGCCTATATTTGTCAGCGGAAATGCGGCATCCGCTTAGATGCTGCAAATGTACCCATTTTGTTTCACATATACAAGCGCCAAATGTTAATCATCGGAATCGCCGGCGGCACAGGTTCGGGCAAGACCACCGTCGTGCGCAAAATCATCGAAAGCCTGCCCGCGGGCGAGGTCGTCCTCCTGCCCCAGGACTCGTATTACAAGGACAGCAGCCACGTGCCCGCCGAGCGGCGGCAAAGCATCAACTTCGACCATCCCGACGCCTTCGACTGGCCCCTGCTGCGCACCCAGGTAGCCGCCCTGCGCCGTGGCGAGAGCATCGAGCAGCCCACGTACGACTATATCACCAGCTCGCGCCTGCCCGGCACGCTGCACATCGAGCCGCGCGAGGTGGTCATCATCGAAGGCATCATGGCCCTCTATGACCCCGACCTGCGCGCCATGATGGACCTCAAGGTCTTTGTGGACACCGACCCGGACGAACGGCTGATCCGCGTCATCCAGCGCGACATGCTGGAGCGGGGACGCACGGCCGAGGCGGTAATGGAGCGCTATGTCCGCGTCCTCAAGCCCATGCACGAGCAGTTCATCGAGCCGTGCAAGCGGCACGCCGACCTCATCGTGCCCGAAGGCGGCAGCAACCAGGTGGCGATAGACATCCTGACGATGTTCGTACGGAGGCATATTGTATAGAGCAATACCCAAAACTCCCGTATCCTTGCGTTGCAGCGTTACGTTACAGTTGTTACAGATATCAAAAATGGATTTTCAACGGCCCTAAAAAAATATGGATATAAATTTAATATATATTATATATATTATAGTAACTACTTTACTACTCAAATCGCCCAATCAGCCCATCATTTCCGATTTTTACTAACTGTAACAACTGTAACGTAACGCTGTAACGCCCATTGCTCCATTGCTCATCTTCCAAGATTTTACCATCTGTATCAGGAAGGATAAAAAAAGGCGTCTTTTCCCCCCGATTTTCACCCCCTTAGCGGCCTTAAAAATTTGGCGGTTTGCTTCCGTTTTACTATCTTTGCAGACGTAACCGATAACCCCGACACCCATGAGACAGAACCTCCCGACATATCGCCCCGCCACCCTCCTGCCCTGCACGGTCATCGTGCTGCTGACCTTCCTGCTCGCCTCCTGCCAGGGCGGACGGAAAGCCGCTCCCGCGCCCGCCCCGCGCGACCTGCCCCAGCTGCAGGACAGCGGCCGCCTGACGGTGCTGACGCTCTACAGCTCGACGTCCTACTTCCTCTACCGCGGACAGGAGATGGGCTTCCAGTACGAGCTGGCGCGCCAGTTTGCCGAGAGCCTGGGCCTGGAGCTGGAGGTGAAGGTGGCACGCAACGCGACCGACCTGGAGCGGCGGCTGCTGGCGGGCGAAGGCGACCTCATAGCCTACACCCTGCCCATCACCAAGGAGGGACGCGACAGCGTGACGTACTGCGGCAACGAGGTCATCACCCACCAGGTCATCGTGCAACGCCGCCGAGGGCGTCGGGAGACGCTGACGGACGTGACACAGCTCATCGGCAAGAAGGTCTACGTGTCACCCGGCAAATACTACGAACGCCTGGTGAACCTCAACCGGGAGGTGGGCGGCGGCATCCTCATCCACCAGGTACGGGCGGACAGCATCGGGGTGGAGGACCTCATCGGGCTGGTGGCACGCGGGGAGATTGACTACACGGTGGCCGACAACGATGTGGCGCGCCTCAACGCCACCTACTACCCCAACCTGGACACGCGGCTGGCCATCAGCTTCGACCAGCGCGCCTCGTGGGCCGTGCGGCGCGACTGTCCCCTGCTGGCCGAGGCCGCCAATCGCTGGCAGCAGGAGAATGCCTCCTCGCCCGCCTACACGGCCAGCACCAAGCGATATTTCGAGACGAGCAAGGCAATGCCCCACACGCCCATCCTCTCGCTGAGCCAGGGCATCATCTCGCACTACGACGGGCTGTTCAAGAAGTACGCGCCGCAGATAGGCTGGGATTGGCGCCTGCTGGCCTCGCTGGCGTACAAGGAATCGAACTTCGACACCACGGCCGTGTCCTGGGCAGGCGCCAAGGGGCTGATGCAGCTGATGCCTTCGACGGCCCGGGCGATGGGTGTGCCGCCCGGACGGGAGCAGAATGCGGAGGAAAGCGTCCGCGCGGCGGTGAAGTACCTGGGCATCACCGCGAAGAGTTTCACGGACATCCCCGAGCCGGAGCGCACAAACTTCGTGCTGGCGTCGTACAACTCGGGCATCGGCCATGTGCAGGACGCGATGGCGCTGGCAGAGAAGTATGGCAAGAATCCGCACGTGTGGCGCGACAACGTAGAGAAGTATATCCTGCTGAAGAGCAACGAGGAGTATTTCACCGACCCGGTGTGCAAGTTCGGATACTTCCGCGGGACAGAGACGTATGCGTTCGTGCGGGAGATTACGGAGCGGTATGAGAGGTATCGGGAGAAGATCAGGGAGTGATGAGGAAGAGAATCTTTAGATGCGGATTTTTTCAGAATAAACAAGCGATACTGATATAAAAATCAAATTTATTTCTTAAGTTTGCACCATACTAAATGAGCAATATGAGCAAAGCGAAAATAATATCAGTTGAACAGACAGAAAAAGCCGGTTTGTTTACCATCTGTTTTGAAAATTGCACTGAATCCGAATTGGAGAAATTCATCCTTAAATTCAAGGACGATGCTTTTCTTCAGCGTGATTTACAAATTATTCTTGCAGCTTTGCAAAGAATGCTCCGCACAAGCGGCTTCCTCGAAAGATATTTCAGGCCTGAAGGAAAAATAAAAGACAATGTCTGCGCCCTCCCTATCACGTCCGGAAAATTGCGGTTATACTGCTTACGGCTTTCAGAAAGTGTGATGATTGTAGGAAATGGAGGTCAAAAAAAACACCAAAACTTATCAAGAGAGCGAAGAATTGCAAGGGTATGTCATCAGCCTTCAAAAGTTGGATGAACTTATAAAAGCAGGTATCAAAAGAGGTGACATAACCATTGAAGAACGTGTCATAGAAGGTATTGACGATAAAATTTTCAACTTATGAGCAATGCTACCCTTTTATTCAGAGAAACACTTGCTTCCATCCCCCAAGATGTGACAAAGCAAGTCGATTGGTCTTTTGCCATCGCTGACAAAATTGCTGCGAGGCTCAAAGAGTTAGATATTTCACCCAGCCAATTTGCCCGGTTGGTGGGTGAAACACAGAGTGAAATTTCACGCTGGCTGAGTGGGACGTACAATTTCTCCATCGGTACATTGGCCAAAATTTCAGCTGCACTAGGACAGAACTTGATTAAAATATGAAGTGAGGGGCCGTCAAAACAGCTTCAGCCCCCGCTTCCTTGCCTCCTCCAGCGACACCATGGGCGACTCCTTCTGCGCCTGCTCCGCACGAAGGCGGGCATACGCCTCATTCAGCTCGCAGGCGAAAGATTCGCGTTGGACGGGATTCATCAGGCGGGCAGCGACCCCGGCGTTTTGCGAAGCATCCCTCAGATGCACCACCGGCGCATGATAGACAGGCGCAATGCGCAGGGCCGTGTGAAGCCCCGATGTGGTGGCACCGCCGATGAGCAGCGGGATGTCCAGCCCTGCCTTCTCCAGCTCGCGCGCCACGTGCACCATCTCCTCCAGCGAGGGAGTGATAAGGCCGCTCAGGCCGATGATATCCGCCTTCTCCGCGATGGCACGGCGCACAATCTCTTCGGCAGGCACCATCACGCCCAGGTCAATAATCTCGTAGCCGTTGCACGCCATGACCACGGCGACAATGTTCTTGCCGATGTCGTGCACATCGCCCTTCACCGTGGCCAGCAGCACACGCCCGGCAGAAGCGGATCCTCCGACTTTCTCCGCCTCGATGACGGGTTGGAGGATGGCCACAGCCTTCTTCATCGTGCGGGCCGTCTTCACCACCTGCGGAAGGAACATCTTGCCTGCGCCGAAGAGGTCGCCCACACGGTTCATGCCCGCCATCAGGGGACCTTCGATGATGTCCACGGCACGCGGATATTGCTTCAACGCCTCCGCCAAATCTTCCTCCAGATAATCGCCTATGCCCTTCACCAACGCCTGCTGCAGACGCTCGTCCACGGGCATCTCGCGCCAGTCGGCAACACCCGCCGTATCCTTCGTGGAAACCTGCTGCAAGGTGTGCGCCACCTCCAGGAGACGCTCGGCGGCATCGGGGCGACGGTTGAGCACCACATCCTCGATGCGCTCCAGCACCTCGGCGGAGAGATCCGTATAGAGCACGGACGAGGCAGGATTGACAATGCCCATGTCCATGCCCGCCCGGATGGCGTGGTAGAGGAAGACGGCGTGCATCGCCTCGCGCAGGTAGTTGTTGCCGCGGAAGGAGAAGGAGAGATTGCTCACCCCGCCGCTGACGTGCGCACTGGGCAGATTTTGGCGGATCCACGCGGTGGCGCGGATGAAGTCTACGGCATAATTGTCATGCTCGGGCATCCCCGTGGCGATGGCCAAGACGTTGGGGTCGAAGATGATGTCCTGCGGAGGAAGGCCCGCCTGCTCCGTCAGGAGGCGGTAGGCACGCGCGCACACCTCGATGCGACGCTCGCAGGTATCCGCCTGCCCCTGTTCGTCGAAGGCCATCACTACCACGGCGGCACCGTAGCGGCGCAGGGTGCGGGCGTGCAGGAGGAATTTCTCCTCGCCTTCCTTCAACGATATGGAGTTGACAATACACTTTCCTTGCACGCACTTCAACCCCGCCTCGATGACCCGCCAATCGGACGAATCGAGCATCACGGGGACACGGGCGATATCCGGCTCGGAGGCGATGAGGTGGAGGAAATTGACCACCTCCGCGCGGGCATCCAGGAGGCCGTCGTCCATGTTGATGTCGATGACTTGCGCCCCATCTTCCACCTGCTTGCGGGCGATACCGAGGGCTTCGTCGTATTTCTTCTCGTTGATGAGGCGGAGGAACTTGCGCGAACCGGCCACGTTGCAGCGCTCGCCTACGTTGACAAAATTATTCTCCGGTTTCACCTCCAGCACATCCAATCCGGACAGACACAGGTTGGCCGGCTTCCGCACAGGCACGTGCAGCTTGGCATCCTCCACCAAGTGTGCGAATCGGGCGATGTGTTCATCGGTGGTGCCGCAGCATCCGCCAAGGATATTTACCAATCCTTCTTCCACAAACGCACGCACTTCCCGCTCCATGTCGTCGGGTGTCTGATCGTATAGCCCCAGGCTGTTGGGCAGGCCGGCGTTGGGATAGGCACTGACATAATAAGGTGCATGGGCGGCGAGCTGCTCGAGATAGGGCTTCATCTGATGCGCGCCGAAAGAGCAGTTCAATCCCACGGAGAAGACTCCCGCATGCTCCACGGAGGCGAGGAAAGCCTCCAGCGTCTGCCCGGAGAGCGTACGCCCGCCTTCGGAGACAGTGACGGAGAGCATCAGAGGCACTTCCCTGCCCGTCTGCTCCATCGCCTCGCGGGCGGCATAGAGGGCAGCCTTGGCGTTGAGCGTGTCGAAGATGGTCTCCACCAGCAGGGCATCCACCCCGCCCTCCAGCAGGGCGCACATCTGCTCCACATAAGCCTCGGCCAGCTGGTCGAAGGTGAGCGCGCGCAGGGCGGGATTGTTCACGTCCGGGCTCAGAGAGAGGGTCTTGTTGGTGGGACCCACGGATCCGGCCACGTAGCGGGGTTTCTCCGGCGTGCGGCAGGTATATTCGTCAGCCAGCGAGCGCGCCAGACGGGCGGCTTGCAGGTTGATGTCGCGCACACAAGCCTCCGTGTAATAATCCGCCTGGCTGATGCGCGTGGCGTTGAAGGTATTGGTTTCGATGATGTCAGCCCCTGCCTCCAAGTAACGCCGGTGGATGTCCGCCACCACATCGGGGCGGGTGAGGCACAGGAGATCGTTGTTTCCCTTCAAGGGTATGGGAGATTGCGCAAAGAGCGTGCCGCGGAAGTCGGCTTCCGAGAGGCCGCGCTGCTGTATCATGGTGCCCATGGCGCCGTCCAGGATGAGGAGGCGCCGGCGGATGGATTCAGAGAGGGTGTGCATAGTGATTATCGTTTGAACGCCCTGGCCATGTCACGCTTGTCGTCTTTCTCGCGCAGGGATTGGCGTTTGTCATACTGCTTCTTACCTTTCGCAAGAGCCACCACGAGCTTCGCCAAGCCCTTCTCGTTGATGAAGAGGCGGACGGGGACGATGGTGAAGCCAGGATCGCGCGAGGTGCGCTGCAGCTTCTCCAACTCTTTCTTCTGGAGGAGGAGTTTACGGTCGCGCCGGGCGGAGTGATTATTGTAGGAGCCGTAGAAGTATTCGGCCACGTGCATGTTCTTCACCCACAGCTCGCCGTTGGCGAAGTAGCAGAAGGTATCCACCAGGCTGGCCCTGCCCTGGCGGATGGATTTGATCTCAGTGCCCGTCAGTACGATGCCCGCCGTATAGGTGTCCAGCAACTCGTAGTCGAACGTGGCACGCTTGTTCTTGATATTGATGGCTGGTTGTTTCATTGGGATTGACCGTTATAGGCGTTACGTTACAGTTGTGACAGTTGTGACAAATGACAATTAGTTATTTTCTCAGTTGAGCAGGAAGGTCAGCTCGTTGAACATCCACTCCACCAGCATCGGGCATCCCACCAGCAACACGAAGGACAACAGCGTGAACGTCAGCCGCCGGGAGTCATCCACCTCGAGCAGCACGCGGCTCCCCTCCCACACCACGTAGAGGGTGTAGAATTGCGCCACCAGTGCGATGATCTGAAACTCGGGCAGGATGCCCAGCACAATCTTCAGCAGGAAGAACACCACCATCGCATAGCCGGCGAATTGCCACATCAGCGGTTGGTCGGCCGATGCACGAAGCAGGCGCACACGGAGCTTATCCAAAAGCCATGCGGAGAGGAAGTATCCGCCAAACAATGACACGGCCACTGCGCAACATTCCGTCATGGCATACTGGAAGCTCTGCGGGCCGCTCCATCCGTGGCTCCACAACGCGCCGATGAAGACGCTCAAGCCGCATAAACCAATCATGGGATAAACGAACGAGGTGAACACCGCCCGCTTATCCCCCTGCAAACGAATTTCCTCCCAGGCACGGGCCGGGGAGGAAATCAGCAAAAGAGTGATATGTAGTAAGTTTTTGTAGTCCAAAACTTCAATTAATTCGTAAGATCTTCGACATATTGCTCATACGTCACTACCGGATAAACCTGATCGTGCTTGGTTTGTGAATCGTCCAGCTTGGTGGAGAACTCGTTTTCGTCGGCCACCAGGTTCACGGCGGAAGGCAAGCTGCCACCCCAAGCCCTCTCGATGTTGCCGTTCAAGCGGAATGCCTTATAAAAGTACCGCATGCCATAATAAGGCATGCCATAATAAGTGAGATCAGAAGACTTATACTGGGTAGAGAACTCCTCCACACCATGTATGCGGTAATTCACATGCAGGCGCAAGATGCCGTTTGCCTTGTCGGCTTGCGTATCCGGATCATCGGGATAATACACCAACGATACATTGAAGGATGTAGCCTGCGAATTCAGCGGCACATAGTATTGCACCGGCACGATAATTTCCGTGCGATTATTGTCAAAGAAATAAGGCTTGTACGTATAGCCGTTCACTTGCGGATTCAGGGAGATGATGGGGTGCGTGGCTACAGAGTCATTCTCGGTGCCAACCGCACCGGCGGATACTACCAGCGTAGCTTCGTCCAACGACTCGATGCTGATCAACGAAACACCGTCATACTCCTTGGTGTCCGCCGGAAATTGAATCAGCTCCGGATTCCATGAATAACCTATCGACACAATCCTGCCGTTCAGATTGGACATGCTGAAATCTGGGTTATTGGTCACAATGCTATTGATGGAAGCCTCTGTAGGCGTGATCGTTATGGGATCCACGCCGGGAGTACGGAAGGTCGTGAAATAGCTGCTGTACACCTTCGCTATCACGCCAAATCTGCCGTCTACGGGATCGCCGCTATCGCCCAAGCAAGAAGTCATCGTCAAGCCCGCCATCAATGCCACGGCGAGCGTCAGGAATTTAAAACGTTGTTTCATTGTTCTTTTTCTTTAATTCAGTTTGCAAAATTAGATAATATATTCGGTAGTGAAACGCAAGAGTAGGCGGAATACTGCAAGGGTATTCGTTTTTTAACATATTTTCAGCTCACGATCTCCGCAAACTCCTCCAAATGCTCGTCCACGTAAGTCGCTACGAGGGTCGTCCACTCCTCCTCGTGCTCCAGGAATTCGTCCTCCAGGTCGTCGAAGGCCTCGTATTGCTCATACATCGCCATGAACTCCTCGTCCGTGCGCTCACGCTCCAGGTCGGCGCGGTGGGCGTCGTAGATGCGCCGGGCGTCGTAGAGCAGGCGGGCCAGGTCCGTCAACCCCCATCCTTTGAGGGCACGCGCCACGGGATTATAGAAGATGTAGGCGCCCCAGCCGTTTTGGACAAGCTGGCAGAAGCCGCCCTCCATCAGCTCGTCGCGCAAGACGGTGTAGGCCAGGAGGGTGTGTTGCGGCGCGGTGAGGCGCGGCATGGTCTCCGCGGAGAGGGTGCCGCCCGTGGCTTCGTTATAAGCATCGGTGAAGACGCGCAGGAAGGCGTCCATGCCCTCGGCCGCGGCGCAGCGCAGGGCTTCGTCGGTTACTTGTATCATATCCATACTATATTATATATGTCAGAAAGGCTCCGAAAGCCTTTCACGGAGGTATCGGCGTACACATTCGGAGGTATCGGCGCACACGTGCGGGGATATTCCCGCTCATGAGCGGAGATACCTACGCCCAACCGGGTGCAAAGGTATAAAAAATCCCGCGCGATATAATGATATTATGAAATTAAAACACTATCTTTGCAAGCGGTTACGAACGACATTTGAAAACGACTTACGTTTCATTAATCATATTAACTAATTAATTAGAGCTGATTATGACTTATTCACACGAAGTTGAACACATGTGTGTTGTAAAGAAAGGTCCTAACCACGGACCGGCTCCCATCCCCGAAGAAGGCAAGTGGGTGAAAGCAAAAGAAATCGTAGACATCTCCGGCTTGACCCACGGTGTGGGTTGGTGTGCTCCCCAGCAGGGCGCCTGCAAGCTGACGCTGAACGTGAAGAACGGCGTCATCCAGGAGTGCCTCGTAGAGACGCTGGGCTGCTCGGGCATGACGCACTCTGCCGCCATGGCCTCTGAAATCCTGCCGGGCAAGACCATCCTCGAAGCCCTGAACACGGACCTCGTTTGCGACGCCATCAACACGGCCATGCGCGAACTGTTCCTGCAGATTGTTTACGGACGCACGCAATCCGCTTTCTCCGAAGGCGGCCTGATGATCGGCGCCGGCCTGGAAGACCTGGGCAAGGGATTGCGCAGCCAGACGGGTACCCTCTTCGGCACCCTGGCCAAGGGCCCGCGCTATCTGGAGCTGACCGAAGGCTACATCACCCGCATGGCCCTCGACGCAGACGACCAAGTCATCGGCTATGAATACGTCCACATGGGCAAGTTCATGGAGCAAGTGAAAGCCGGCAAAGACGCCAACGAAGCCCTGAAGGCTGTTACGGGCACGTACGGTCGCTTCAAACCCGAACAGGGCGCAGTTAAATACATTGACCCACGTAAAGAATAATGAAGGAGGACACAGACAATGATTAGACCCGTACAATTTGAAAGCCAAGACCGCCGTATCAAGCAAATCCTTGCCGCACTGAACGAATACGGCATCAAAGACATCGAAGAGGCCAACGCCATCTGTGACGCCGCCGGCATCGACCCCTACCTGACTTGTCAGGAAACGCAGGGCATCTGCTTCGAGAATGCCAAGTGGGCCTACGTGGTAGGTTGCGCCATCGCCCTGAAGAAAGGCTGCAAGAATGCCGCCGACGCTGCCGAAGCCATCGGTATCGGCCTGCAGGCCTTCTGTATCCCCGGCTCTGTGGCCGACGACCGTAAGGTTGGTTTGGGACACGGTAACCTGGCTGCCCGCCTGCTGCGCGACGAGACGCAGTGCTTCGCCTTCCTGGCCGGCCACGAATCGTTCGCCGCTGCCGAAGGTGCCATCAAGATTGCCGAAATGGCCAACAAGGTGCGCAAGAACCCCTTGCGTTGCATCCTGAACGGCCTGGGCAAGGACGCTGCCATGATCATCAGCCGCATCAACGGCTTCACATACGTACAGACGCAGTTCGACTACTACACCGGCAAGCTGGAGGTAGTGAAGGAAACTCCCTACTCCGACGGCCCCCGCGCCAAGGTTAAATGCTATGGTGCAGACGATGTACGCGAAGGCGTAGCCATCATGTGGCACGAGAACGTGGATGTATCCATCACGGGTAACTCCACGAACCCCACGCGCTTCCAGCACCCCGTAGCAGGTACGTACAAGAAGGAGCGTGTATTGGCCGGCAAGCCCTACTTCTCCGTAGCATCGGGTGGTGGCACGGGCCGCACATTGCACCCGGACAACATGGCCGCAGGTCCCGCTTCTTACGGTATGACCGACACCATGGGCCGTATGCACTCTGACGCTCAGTTTGCAGGTTCTTCTTCCGTACCCGCCCACGTTGAAATGATGGGCTTCCTCGGTATCGGTAACAACCCGATGGTAGGATGTACAGTAGCTTGCGCTGTTAACGTAGCATTGGCTTTGAACAAGTAATTTAAGTAATTACTATATAAATAAATCCCTGTAGCTCTATGAGTTATGGGGATTTTTATTTTATCCGCTCTTTATGTTTGGGTAGTAATTTCTCATAGTTTCTTGCTTACTCTTCTTCTTATAAATAGTTGTGGGTAGATGCTGAAATTAAAGCAGATTATGACTTAAATGGAGCTTGAATCTCTAAGGGTAAGCGTGGCTGATTATTCTTAAAGTGGAGCTTAATTGAAGCTATTCTGTGTGCAATCTGTGTGCAATTTCATGTTTTTATCAAACTGCACACAAGATTTCACCTATCCACCTAACAAACAGGCAGATATATCATATTTAGAGAACTTCCAAATGTCTAATTTTAAATGATTAAACAATGGTAAGAAGTTCATTTGCTATCCTATTCTTCATAAGAGATAGCAGAGTTAGGAAAGATGGTACAACTTCAATAGAGGTCGTACTCACTGTGAATGGAGAACGATGTGCATTCTCCACAGGCAAGAAAGTTAAATCCTGCAATTGGGACAAGAACAAGCAACAAGTAAAAGGCAAAGATGAAGAAGCCCAAAGTCTAAACAACTACCTAAAAGCTATTAAGGCTAAACTCTATCAAAAAGAAGCAGAGCTATTAGAGAGAGGTTTTGTAATCACAGCAGAACTATTGCGTGACGCTTACTTTGATAAAGTCGAATCAATCAAAGAAAGAAGTCTGTTTGAAGTCCTTGCAGAGCATAATCAGGCACAAGAAAAATTAGTAGGCAATGGAGTGTCCAAAGCTACCTATTGGATTTCAGTCTATACAGAACGGTTACTAAAAGAGTTCATACAACAGAAGTACAAAAGAGAAGATTTATACTTACGTGAACTAAATCTAAACTTCATCCAATCCTTTCACTCATTTCTGAGAATAGATAAAGGCATGGCACAAAATTCATCCACCAAACATTTGAAGCTACTAAAGAAGATTATCAATCTTTCAGTAGCCAACTCTTACATGACCACCAATCCATTTGCAACCTATAAAGTTGAGCGTGAACCTGTAGAAATAGATTTCTTAGATGAAGAAGAATTAAGGAAGATTATTAACTTTGATACTCCCCTACCTCGCTTGGAGAGAGCCAAAGATATGTTTCTCTTTGGATGTTTTACTGGGTTAAGCTACATAGACATCAAGACATTAGCACCTGAACATTTTGAAAAGGACAGTGCAGGAAGAATATGGATTAAGAAACGTAGAGTAAAAACAGGCGTGCTTTCAAGAATCCCTCTACTCCCCATCGCTAAACTGATATTGGATAAGTACAAAGGTGGAGACAGGCTATTACCTATCCAAGACCCAGCAGACATAAACAAATACTTAAAGGACATAGCTATTCTATGTGGGATAAATAAGCGAATCTGCTTTCACACAAGCCGCCACACATTCGCTTCGACCGTCACTTTAGCTAACAACATATCATTGGAAGTTGTTTCTAAAATGTTAGGTCACACCAATACAAGAATGACTGCCCACTATGCAAAGCTAATAGACAAGTGCATAGGTGAACAAATGGATAAACTCATGGACACGTTCATAGGAGATTCTGATTACTAAGGCATATCCTACCCACAAATTCCCCACTTGTAGCAATGCAGGTGGGGATTATTTCTTAATTTTGCATATCTAACCATTACACATAAAGAATATGCAGCCAATAGATAAATTTACCAATATAGATGCGGTTTACCCCACTTTAGAAGCAAAAGAGGAAGATGATATTTTGGATTATGTTTGGCAGTTTGCCATGATAATACATCCTGCAATGTCTAAAGAGATACAGGGATTGATATTGGAGGGAAGCGAAGCCATACCCACCTTTAAAGAAAGGTACAACAACAGACTTATTGAAATGCCTCTAACTTATGAAGAATATAAGAAAGACAAGGAAATTCAGACTGCCTTATCAGCTTTACAGTTAGACAAGGACAAGTTTTGGTTTGCCATTCTGTTTATAAAGGATTACGTGGACGGTAAGTGCTGGCAAGCGTTTGAATATGGGGAAACACCTGCAAGCGAGATAAAGAAACTTTTCCAAAACATATCCCAATACGAAGAACACCCCAATGCCAATCCCCTTACAGACCATATAACATTTAGGGAAGAACTGACCTTATCCTTACAGGTAAATGGGAAAACCATACATACCATAGAGACCGCCAATGCAATCAAGTTCATACTTTCATGCTGCCAAGAACATTTGGATGATTTGAACCCCAAAGACGAATTTGACACAGAACATCTATACGATAATATAGAAATGGTAAGCACTTGTCCCAAACAACAGCAAACCACAATAAGCAACACGAAAAGAATCTGCCTGTTTGCCCAAACATTCAAAATGTTCTTCAATTTCCTGTCACCTTTTGATACCAATTACAGGAAAGGTGCAAAGAACACATACGATGTCACATTCCTAATATCACAGCTTATCTATCTTACAGGAATCTCAGACAATGAGAATTTCCTCTCAGACAAGACTACATTAAAAGGATATTTAAGCAAAAACAAGAAATTTTCTTGGAATGTGCGTAACAACAATTATTGATAATCAATTATTTGTCTAAGGGAGAGTAACATCTCCCTTATTTTTTACTCTCACTTATCCTCACGGTTTCTCCCCACCTTTGCAACGTCAAAGGGACAGAACTTGCAAGGCGGCAAGTTAAGGGAGAACCAAAATCTTCAAAATTTTACTCTCCTTTAATTCTCTCCAAAGTTCCCACCTTTGCAACGTAATCAGAAAGCCAAGTGCGCATAGGCTGGACGGTTGCACAAAACAATTTTAATAACAATTTAAAATAAACCAATATGACAACAGTAAATGTAAATGCAACAGAAATGGCAAACAACAGTGTAAAATTAAATAATACAGTTATGGGCAACATAGAAGAATTGACTAAAGTTTTTGAGCAGGAAGAGAAAGAACTGAACCGCCTTATAAAAGGTAACAGAAACGAAGCTGTAATAGCAGCACAGCAGAAAGTAGTTGATGAAGCCAAAGCCAAAATGGAACAGGCAAAGGAGTTTGAAAGAATATCTAAAGAGAAAGCTGTCAACAGTTCTTTCACTTTCTCAGTAGTGGATGAAGAAACAGGTGCAAGAACGGAACAACAGAAGAAGATAGCATTCGTTAAGAACAACCGACCTGTAAACTCCAAGAAAGTGGATGGCTTTATAGCCTTGATAGCCGCCAATAAATATGACAAGGCTTTCCCCATTATCGTAATGGAAGCATCCAAACTGATTGAAGTAGGTTATACCGTAACGGACATCAATGGAAAGGAACTGACTAAAGAGGAAGCCAAAGATTACTTCGTTATCCTTGACGGTCAGCATAGAAGCACCGCCTTTGCCAAACTGATTGCGACAGGAAAATATCAGGACTTGATTCCCAATGTTCATGTAAGAGAGATTGACAATGTAGGGGAATATTTGGTTGACATTAACAATGTAGGCAGCAGTTGGGATAAAAAGGATAGATTGGTTGTAGCTTCTCTTACATCTAAAGATGAATTATTCCAAAATGTAGCAAATTTGTTAAACGAAGGCTTTAATCCAACCACAGCCATATTGATTTACACAGGTAAAAGTTTATCTGACAAACAAATAAGTAATGTGCTGCAAGGAGAAAAATTTACTCTTCCTAAAGATGCAAAGGTTGACATAGAGAGAGGAAACAACTTCATCAACTTATGCAAAGCAGCCAAGATGGATGTCTCTTTCATCACTAAACGCTATTTCATTAAAGGCTTCAACAGTCATGCCGTATCTACAAGTGAAGAACAGGCATTTAAAGCTCTTGACAATCTGAAATACAAAAACTATAAAGAAGATAAGTGGAAAGAGGTTAAATCAGAGAATGACTTCATTAAGATACTGAAAGAGGCTCTGGAAGCATAAGCCACAAACAGTAAAGCCCATGTGACAGGTGGGCTTACTCTCCCCAAGTTCTTTGAAATGACTGAATAGTAAAAGATGAATATGAAGATACCACAAAAATACCTGCAAAACAGGATAAGCAGCGCTAGGCAGGATTATGCCACCATTAACAAGTCTATTGTAGACAAGCTCAGTCCACCCAACATGTACAGGTTCTTCTGTCTGTCCTTATACAGAAATGACTATTATAATGTCAGATGGAGAATCAAGGATTTAGCTAAGCGGACTGGAGAGGAAGAAGCTGCACTAAAGAATTTTAATAAGGATATAGAAGCCGTGTTGGTCAGAAAGAAATACCCCGTACCTACATCAATTCCCTATCTTGATTTTATAATGAGAAGTCTTTACTGCATCCCACCCATAGACCGTCCCAACTTTATAACACTCTCCCACCTCTTTATGAAAGTGGATTTGGATATTAAAGTGAAAGGATATTATATCAAGCTCCTATTGATAGCGGAGGATAACAAGATATTGCTTACTTCTAACAAACTGGCTGAGAAATTAAAAATGGGAAAAAAGAGTGTGGAAAGTTACAATTTGGACTTATGTAATGCAGGTCTGTTGAAATTCATACCCAACGGATTTGAGCTTACTCCAAAAGAGCTATTATTAGACAATGATATAGCCAAGCAACGCAAGGAGTGGATTATCCAACCCCCAAAAGACCTTCTTAAAATGTCTTTCAAGTCCAAATAACAGGTAGTGGGGATTTTTTATACTGTTTATTAATATATTAAGAGATAGTATGAAAAATCCTCAACCTGCCTTAATTCCATTTTATATGCGCATAAAGACTGATTTTTAAGTTGGGTGCAATATACAGGATGCAAAATGAGTTTTATAACCCAATCAGAAAAATGTTGCACGAGATACCATACCACTATTTTACGCCCCCTCTCACCAAACAAAAGAAAAATGGGAATTGGCAGAAACCTACCCACCCCGCCAACTTCATAAATTCTATTAACCAATCCACCCTTATTGATTGACTTGCTAACGAGTGGCACAATACAGCATAAATGTAAGATAGTCTAACTGTAATAACACTCAAAAGTAATTCAGCGAATTGTAGTAAAGTCAAAATCGTAATGGAGCAATCCAAAGCGATATGGGCTTTATGCAATTCCAAAGTTAATCCAATCAATAATCATTTAAACAATTTATCATTATGAGAAATTTAGTTATCATGCCAGCTATGGCAAACAACCGTGAGAGAATGAATTTGGGTGAATTTGCAGAAGAAGCTACCGTTATCATGGACGAACCTGTAAGACCTGCCAACCATTTCATTGAAGCCAACACGCAGGAAGTGACCTTGCATCATCTGAAACATGACTGCATTACCCCTGTGTTCGCTAAAGACAATGAACTGACCATTAACCATGCCGCATTTGTGGAAACCATACAGGAAGCGGCACAGTCTTTCTTTAGTGGTGAAACCGTAGGACAGGCAGGCATTAGGGTAAGCCACATCATTAAGGGGAGAATCCCTGAAGCTATCCACAAACCAGCCAATCAGCTTTTGGAATCTGACAAGACTATCTACTATGAAAGGGCGGCTTTCAGCATTGACATTCCAACCATTTATGAAACGGTAGGAGGAAACAAGCTGAACCTTTCTATCGTAGGCGTAAGGGCTTATAATCAGATGAATTTATATTCAAAGAAAGTTCCTGAATTATTCCGTCTTGCACTTGGATTTAAAAATACCGTTTGTTGTAACATGTGCATCTTTACGGACGGTTACAGGGATGATTTGAGGGCAAGCAACACCACAGAACTATACCGTGCAGCGTTGGAACTGTTTGGGAACTATAACCCAGCCAAGCATCTTTATCTGATGCAGCAATTAGGCGACACTTCCATGAGTGAACATCAATTCGCACAGATATTAGGCAAGATGCGGCTTTACCAATGCTTACCGACAGGCTATCAAAAGGCATTGCCAAGAATGTTGCTTACTGATACGCAGATTAACAGCGTAGCCAAAGCATACATCAATGACGAGAACTTTGGTAGCTTTGGAAGTGAGCTTAATATGTGGAAATTTTATAATTTGCTCACGGGTGCGAATAAAAGTTCATACATTGATTCATTCTTAGACCGTTCTTTGAATGCTACTGAAATGGCTTTGGGAATCAATGCAGCTTTACATGGTGATGAGCGTTACAAATGGTTCATTGATTAAATGGGCTTTATTGATTGAGAGAGAAAAGGGCAGCTATTCAGTTAGTTGTCCTTTCTTTATTTCTACCAACTTCTAAAATTTATAATTATGGATAAACAGATAGACAAACTTATAAACCATATCAAAGATTTGGAAAGCCGTTTGGGAGAAGTGGATAACAACCTTAGATATATAAAGGTAGTACAGGCATTGAAGCATTCCTTAGACAAATTGGATAATATGCTTAGAAATAACCAAGAATTGCAACGTAAATACCAAGCAATATATCTAAGCTACTTCTATACAGGTTGCGGATTCTCCTTTTATGACAGGGTGTGCAACTCCATATTGGATTACAAATATGGCAACAGACCATTTTAAGCAATACCATATATAATAAGGTGTGGAATGTCTTAGTAAGGCATTTCCACCTTAAATATGTTCACTTTCTCTATTTGTGAATGTTTCATTAGTAATCAATGAGTTAGCAAATCCAATTCAAAATTAATATTCACTTTTATTCGTTTTACTATAAAACAGAACATTATGTCACTCAAATATTCAAGCACAACCGCAGACTATCTTGTTTGGTCTGATGCAATGAACCTCATAAGGAAGTTAGCCAAAGACGAGAATTATAAAATCTCACTCCTTATAGCTTTGGGATGTTTCACAGGATTAAGAATATCTGATATTCTATCTCTAAGGTGGAAGCAGATATTAGGAACTGACGAGTTTACAGTAATTGAGCAAAAGACAGGCAAGGTAAGGACTATCAGACTGAATCCCCAATTACAGCAGCACATTAAAGAGTGCTACGGGCATATAAATTCTGTTGGGATTAATGCGCCAATCCTTATAAGTCAGAAAGGCACTATCTTCACAGTCCAAAGAATCAATATCATTCTTAAAGAGGTGAAGAAGAAGTACAGGTTAAAGATTAAGAACTTTAGCTGCCATTCGCTTAGAAAGACTTTCGGCAGACAGGTCTATAATATGAACAGCGACAATGCAGAATTAGCATTAGTAAAGCTCATGGAACTGTTCAACCATAGTTCTGTTGCCATTACTAAAAGATATTTGGGATTAAGACAGGAGGAAATCTTACAGACTTATGACTGTTTGAGCTTCTAATAATCCATGACATAGAAAGCACTCTATAAATAGGCTGACAATATGCAGGCATGAAGTTTACAAAGCAGGGTGGGTAACAAATTGGAAAATTCCGTCTTTATAAGGGGATTCTTCATTTTGATACCTATCCTAATTTATAAAATCAAGGTGTAAATATAGCCCATTTTATATCAGTATATATGCTTTGGAACATGTAGAACAGCATTTATTCCAATATGACGATACTTATTCAATACCTTTCGTTATCTTTGCAACCAATTTCAGCAACCCATTGAGTTGGGAAGCCGAAAGGACATATTATTAACGAAAGGTGTTATTGAAATTATCTTCCGCTAACAAATTCTCGCAAAATTTGAAACGGTACGAAGATGATAGCAATAGCACCCACACTTGGATATATACTTACCTTATGTTTTTAAGGTTTCTATATGCCCTTTGGTGTGGGTCGCTATTGTTTTATCCGTACCAAAGGCAATGCGAGAAGCCAGTTAGCGAGATAAAGCAAATAGTGTTCCCACACCTTATTTTTTATTGCTTATCCATAGGGGACAGGTGGGCGTAGTTAATTTAATAATGAGAACTATTAGATTATCAGCAACTTCGCTATTGGTTGCATTAAGCATGGGATTCAGCTCTTGTACAAAGTCTGTAAACCAACAAATGGATTCAGCAGAGGCTCAATTCATCAAAGAACTGTCTTATATGACTGAAAAGGAAGCATTATCTAATGAAATAAATTATTATAAGGCTCCAGAAATCACATACAAAGAACATACAAGGTCTTTAACAGGAAAAGACTTAATCCATGAATGCAATCAAATAATGGAAGAAGATAATAATAAAGATTACATTCAATTTGGACCTACTTCATTTAAAATCACAAGAAAGGTTGCGGATATAAAAGCGTATGCGTTAGAACATCCAAATGAGATTATAGCCAATGAATTTAAATTTAGCGGAATATTCACCCATTTCGGAGCTAATAAATATGATGAGAAGAAAGCTCTTGTAATTGTAGTTCCAGAATTAGAAAGATACATCGTTACACCGATTTATAAATAATAAAATTCCATATTTATGAAAAAGTTATCATTGATAATTCTATTTGTGATAATCCCTATCACTTCTTTTTGTCAAACCTATTTTAGTTTCACCAAGTGCATTAATAATTACTGGGGTGAATGGGAATATTCTAATCCTTACAATTCTATTATTGATGGAGGATATTTGATTAATGGAACATATGACGAATTTATCATTTATGCTTATGACAAACATCCAAGTCAATACATAATGAAAGTAAAGTTATTTGCTATGAGTGTCGACAATGATAAAAAGGCCAAGAAGCAAAGAATCAAGACAGACCAATGGTACGAATATACAGGTACAGTAGAATATTACACAAATGGATTATGGGATAAATTTAAAGATATTGTAAATCAGTGGCCGTATGTACCAGATGCATCTTATGGCGAAGTTCACACTGTTTCTGCCACCATAAAGATTCAACCATATAAAAAGAACCCAAAAGTTTATAATATCTTTTTTGAAGGATATGGCATTGGCATAAATTTAGATTAAAATATGAGAACAATCATTTCTATTATTCTTTTTTGTTTGTGTTGTTCCATTAACGCTCAAACAAATACAACAAGTAGCAACTTGTTAGTGGGAACTTGGACATTTACAGATAATGAGTCAGAGAAAGCTGATGACTGTTTTACCAAATACCGATTCGTCTTTCAGCAGGATAATAAATGTTCATATTGGCATGATATAGGTAGAATAAGTACAGGGAAGTCAAATTACCATAGACTTATCTTTGAGGGACTTTATGATTATCAAAACATAAAGAAAGAAATAATCATCTACATCAATGGAGATAAGGATGATATATTGAAGATAATAATTATAAAACTATCAAATGATATTTTAATCATATCTGACGAAGCAGGAAATCAAATGAACTTACATAAAGAACAATGAAGAAATTATTCATAAATTCATGCATAATACTTTCTATTTTAGTGTCATGCAAATTTAAACAACAGGAAGCTAAACAGCAAACTCCTATAATAGACAGTACTTTACAAGCCAAAACTGCTTCTATTTTAAAAAACAAGCTATCTGAACTTAATGCCTCATTTGGGCAAGCTATCATTATGGAAGTTCAGACAGGGCATATAAAAACAATGGTTGGACTTGAAAGGAAAGATAGTGCGGACTACCAACCTTGCGGAAAGTTCTCCCAAACATACGAATCAGCACTGATGCACCCTATATCCATATTGGCAGCATTGGAAACAGGTAAAGTCAAATTAGCTGATACGGTAGATGTAGGTGACGGCACTTATATTTGCAAGGGAGATACTATCAAAGACCATAATTGGCATAGAGGTGGATATGGCAAGATTACCCTCAAACAAGGATTGGCAAGCAGTTCTGAAATTGCTATTTATAAAGCAATGGAAATAGCTTTTAATGGTTACACCCAAGCTTATTACGACCAATTAAAGGATATGGGCATTAGCAATCTTAAAGTGAACGCTCCTCTGCAAGTGCTTACTGCCTACAATTCCATAGCGAACAATAAGAACAGCCAAGCCAATATTGACAGTTTGAAACAGGCATTGGAATATGTGGTAACTGATGGATTGGGGCAACCTGCCAAGTCTGATAAGGTGCAGGTAGCAGGTGAAACAGGAACAGTACAGCTTGAAGATGGAAGCTATATTGTAGAGTTCTGTGGTTACTTCCCTACAAATGTTCCCCAATATTCTATCATTGTTTCTATTCATAAAGAGGAATTACCAGCAAGCGGTGGAATAATGGCAGGTGATGTGTTTAGGCAGATAGTTGATTACATGAACGAATAACAATCTAAAGGAAGCAGCATTTGAGGAAACTCTTATGCTGTTTTTCTTTTTATAGAACTACTACAATTTTAAGAAATACTTCCATATACAACCCCATTCGCAAAAATGTTGTAGCAAATCATTGGTTGTTTAAAGGAGAATTACTATTTTTGCTTCAAACAAACTCAAAATCCGCTATGCGTAAATACTATGCACCTAAACTTGCAAAGAACCATAAGAGAGTTGTAAAAGGAATAATAAAGGTCTATGGTTAGTCATTTGTGACTTATTCACGACCATTTAACAATATAACAGTAACTAATAAACTGGATAGTTCTTTAATATACTTGAATATCTAACTGTAACACAACAGTCTATAACAGATTGGTAAGTGGTTGCAGGGATGCAGTGTCGCCGCTTCTTACGGTATGACCAACACCATGGGCCGTATGCACTCTGACGCTCAGTTTGCAGGTTCTTCTTCCGTACCCGCCCACGTTGAAATGATGGGCTTCCTCGGCATCGGTAACAACCCGATGGTAGGATGTACGGTAGCTTGCGCCGTAAATGTGGCTCTGGCTCTGAACAAGTAAATCCCCCAAGAAGGATAAACCTCTAAGCCCCCGCGGTTTCCATAAGCCACGGGGGCTTTTATCATACGTTCACATATTCAAATAAAACTCCCGCGTCAACTCGACATATTCCTCCGAATAGCCTCCTTCCGCCTTTTCGATATACAAATCATTCTCCTTATACGCTGCAGGAGTCCGGCTGAACTCCAACAAGAGCCGGCGACATTTCTTTCCCGGCTTGGTATAGACATTCGTCCGACGACTGACGAACCATCCGCAAGCAAAGGCACTGTCCAAGGCCAACGCCTCCACCTCCGTAGGAAAGATAACAGCAAGACGTCCGCCGGGCACCAGCATATTGACAGCACGACGAAACAAGAGGCCGTAATCCAAGCCCTCCGTGTGGCGCGCCGTACGCCTCCGCGCATCCGGGCTCCGCAAAGCATCCACAAAGTAGGGGGGATTGGAGATAAGCAAATCAAATTTCTCCACAGGCACATAGGTCTTGAAATCTCCACACACCACCTCCACACGCTCCGCCCAAGGCGAACGCGCCACATTCTCACGTGCCTGCCCCGCCGCTTCGGGATCTATTTCCAGGGCCGTGATCTGCATTTCCGGGCTTCTCTGTGCCAATTGAAGGGCTATCAAACCACTTCCCGTCCCTACATCCAATGCGCGTCGCACGCCGTCTACGGATGCCCACGCGCCCAGCAGCACACCGTCTGTGCCCACACGCATGGCACACCGGTCGTGGTATATAGTAAATTGTTTGAACTTAAAATAATTATTGGACATACACGCACTTTGTTTTCTCGGGTTCAAAAATACGCAATGTCCCTCACAAATCCATAAAAACTTGTTTGTTTTTACGTTTTTAATGAATCGAAAGCCGGCATATATCAATAAATCGTTTAACTTTGCACCCACTTTACAGGGTTTCTGAAAGGAAGCCCCCAATAAACGTGACAACATGAAGAAAAGATTTTACCTGAGCGATAGCGTAGACGGAGAAGACAAAAACGGTTTTTCCGTGATAGCTGACTTTGAAAATAACGAAGAACAACTGATGGACATAAAGCTGGACGACGAAGTATCCATATTGCCGTTGCGCAACATGGTGCTGTTTCCCGGCGTTATCCTGCCCATCTCGTTGGGACGCAAATCTTCCCTCCGGCTGATCCGCGAGGCGGAGAAAAAAGGCTCATTCGTCGCCGTTGTCTGCCAGAAGATGGCCGAGACGGAGCATCCCTTATTTGAAGATCTGCACAATATAGGCACCGTGGCGCGTATCATCCGCACCCTCGAGATGCCCGACCAAACCACTACCGTCATCCTCCAAGGCTATAGGCGCATGGAGCTGAAGGACATTACCCAAGATACCCCTTACCTGAAAGGACATGCCACCCTCTTGAGCGACGTGCTTCCCGAAGACAAGGATCGCGAATTTCAGGCGTTGGTGGAGGCCGTCAAGGACTTGACGATACGCTACCTCAAATCGTCCGACGTATTCCCGCAAGAATCCACGTTCGCCATCCGCAACATCTCCAACCCGACTTTCCTGGTGAACTTCATCTGCACGAACCTGCCGTTGAAGAAAGATGAGAAAATCGAACTAATCGGGATGGAGGTCGTGCGCGACCGTACCTACCGCCTGTTGGAGATATTGAACCGCGAGGTGCAGCTGGCCGAAATCAAGGAATCCATCCAGATGCGTGCCCGCGAAGACATTGATCAGCAACAACGTGAATACTTCCTCCAGCAACAGATCAAGACCATCCAGGATGAACTGGGCGGCGCCTCGCAGGAGCAGGAAATCGCGGAGATGCGCGCCAAGGCAGAGACCATCAAATGGAGCGAGGAGGTGAAAAAGACTTTCCTGAAGGAAGTGGACAAGCTGGAGCGCACCCACTCGCAATCGCCTGATTATAGCGTGCAACTTAACTATCTCCAAACCATGCTCAGCCTGCCCTGGGGCATCTATACACCGGACAACCTGAACCTGAAGAGTGCCGAACGCACCCTGAACAAGGATCACTATGGGTTGGAAAAGGTGAAGGAACGCATCCTGGAGCACCTGGCCGTGCTGAAGCTGAAGGGAGACATGAAGTCGCCCATCATCTGCCTCTACGGCCCTCCCGGTGTGGGAAAGACCTCGCTGGGCCGCTCCATCGCTGCCGCCCTGAAGCGCAAGTACATACGAATGTCTCTCGGAGGCGTGCACGATGAAGCAGAAATCCGCGGCCACCGCAAGACATACATCGGCGCCATGCCCGGACGCATCATCAAGAGCCTCATCAAGGCCGGATCGTCCAACCCCGTCTTCATCCTGGATGAAATTGACAAGGTGGGTGCCGACCGGCAGGGAGATCCCTCGTCGGCCTTGCTCGAAGTGCTGGATCCGGAGCAGAACACCACCTTCCACGACAACTTCCTGGACGTGGATTACGACCTCTCGAAAGTACTGTTCATCGCCACGGCCAACAACTTGAACACCATCCCCGGCCCGCTCCTCGACCGTATGGAGCTGATCGAAGTGAGCGGCTACATCACGGAAGAGAAAATCGAGATTGCCCGACGCCACCTCATCCCCAAGGAACTGGAGGCCAACGGCATGAAGAAGAACGACATCAAGTTCTCCAAAGCCACCATCGAGGCCATCATCGAGAATTATACCCGCGAAAGCGGCGTGCGCGAACTGGAGAAGAAAATCAGCAAAATCCTGCGCAAGTCAGCCCGCCAATATGCCACGGACGGATTCTTCGAGAAAACCGAGATCAAACCCGAAGACTTGTATGACTTCCTGGGCGCACCTGAATACACGCGCGACAAGTACCAAGGCAATGACTATGCCGGCGTAGTAACCGGCTTGGCATGGACGGCCGTAGGTGGAGAAATCCTGTTTGTGGAAACCAGCCTGAGCCGGGGCAAAGGCGGACGCCTGACCCTGACCGGCAATCTGGGAGACGTGATGAAGGAATCGGCTATGCTGGCTCTGGAGTATATCAAGGCACATGCCTCTCTGCTGGACATTGACGAGGATATCTTTGACAATTGGAACATCCACGTCCATGTGCCCGAAGGCGCCATCCCCAAGGATGGTCCCTCAGCAGGCATCACCATGGCTACCTCGCTGGCATCGGCCCTGACCCAACGCAAGGTGAAGGCCAATCTGGCCATGACGGGCGAGATTACCCTGCGTGGACGTGTCCTCCCCGTAGGCGGCATCAAGGAGAAAATCTTGGCCGCCAAGCGCGCCGGTATCAAGGAAATCATCCTAAGTGAGGAGAATCGCAAGAATATTGAGGAAATCCAGGATATTTACCTGAAGGGTTTGACTTTCCATTATGTGAAGGACGTAAAGGAAGTGCTCGACATCGCCCTGACCCGGGAGAAAGTAGCCGAGCCTATCGACTTCACCATCAAGAAGGACAAGAAAGAAAACGAGGAAAACAACCGGAAAGAAGCATGAAGTTCGAACTACAATATACCGACCCGAAGAGCAACGCACGCGCCGGGCTCATCACTACGGATCACGGACAGATAGAGACTCCCATCTTCATGCCCGTAGGCACGGTGGGGACGGTGAAAGGCGTACACCTCTCCGAACTGAAGGAGGACATCAAGGCACAGATTATCCTGGGCAACACCTACCACCTGTACCTGCGTCCGGGGCTGGACATCCTCGAACGGGCCGGAGGCTTGCACAAGTTCAACGGGTTCGACCGCCCCATGCTGACCGATAGCGGAGGTTTCCAGGTATTCTCCCTCGCCGGCATCCGCAAGCTGCACGAGGAGGGCGCGGAGTTTCGCTCGCATATCGACGGCAGCAAGCACTTCTTCACACCGGAAAAGGTGATGGACATCGAGCGCACCATCGGCGCTGATATCATGATGGCCTTCGACGAGTGCCCTCCCGGCGACTCCGATTATGAATATGCCAAGAAATCCTTAGGCCTGACCCACCGCTGGCTGGATCGTTGCATCCGGCGCTTCAACGAAACCGAGCCCAAGTATGGCTACCAACAATCCCTCTTCCCCATCGTGCAAGGATGCGTCTACCGGGATCTACGTACCCAGTCGGCCGAGTTTGTTGCCTCGAAAGAGGCGGACGGAAACGCCATCGGAGGCTTGGCCGTAGGCGAGCCGGTGGAGAAGATGTACGAAATGATAGAGCTGGTGAACGGCATCCTGCCCAAGGACAAGCCCCGCTACCTGATGGGCGTGGGTACACCAGTCAATATCCTCGAAGGCATCGAGCGGGGCGTGGATATGTTCGACTGCGTCATGCCCACCCGCAACGGACGCAACGGCATGATATTCACCAAGGACGGCATACTGAACATGCGCAACAAGAAGTGGGAAGCCGACTTCTCGCCCATCGAGGCGGACGGAGCCTCGTATGTGGACACACTCTACACCAAGGCTTACTTGCGCCACCTCTTCCATGCGCAGGAAATGCTGGGCATGCAGATAGCTTCCGTACACAACCTGGCCTTCTACCTCTGGCTGGTGGGCGAGGCGCGCAAGCATATCATCGCAGGCGACTTTGCCACGTGGAAGCCCGCCATGGTCAAACGTCTATCGACTAGATTATGAAACGGCCCGCCCTGAACATATTGAAAAATATCCGGCTTCCACAAGGTAAATTCCTGAAGCTGCTGGATTGGTACATCATCAAGAAGTTCTTGGGGACGTATGTCTTTGCCATCGCCCTCATCATCTCCATCGCAGTGGTCTTCGACTTCAACGAGAAGCAGGACAAGTTCATGTCGCACGACGCGCCATGGAGTGCCATTATCTTCGACTACTACCTGAACTTCATCCCCTACTTCGCCAACCTCTTCAGCCCCTTGTTCGTGTTCATCGCGGTGATATTCTTCACCTCGAAGCTGGCGGAGAACTCGGAAATCATCGCCATGTTCTCCACAGGCATGAGCTTCAAGCGAATGCTGCGCCCCTACATGGTGTCAGCGGCCATCATTGCGGTGGTTACCTTCGGATTGGGTGCCTACGTCATTCCCAAGGGAAGCGTGACGCGCATCAACTTCGAGGACAAGTACTACAAGCAACGCAAGATGAACACGGCGCGCAACATCCAGCTGGAGGTGGACAGTGGAGTCATAGCCTATATCGACCGCTTCGAAAACTACAGCAATACAGGCTACCGCTTCTCACTGGACAAGTTCGAGGGAAAGCAACTAGTGTCCCATATGACAGCCCGAAGCATCACCTACGACACCTCTGCCGTACATCGCTGGATTGTCAAGGACTACATGATCCGCGAGATGAAAGGCATGAAGGAAACCATCACCAAGGGAGCACGCATCGACACTACCCTCTTCATGGAGCCGGCAGACTTCCTCATCATGAAGAACCAGCAGGAAATGCTGACCAGCCCCCAGTTGAAGGAATACATCGACCGGCAAAAGCAGCGCGGTTTCGCCAACATCAAGGAGTTCGAGATTGAATATCACAAGCGCATCGCCACATCCTTCGCCTCGTTCATCCTGACACTGATTGGCGTATCGCTCTCCTCGCGCAAGACAAAAGGCGGCATGGGACTGCACCTGGGCATCGGCTTGGGGTTGAGTTTCTCATACATTCTGTTTCAAACCATCGCCTCCACCTTTGCCATCAACGGTAATATGCCGCCGGCCATCGCCGTATGGATTCCCAACGTATTATATGCCTTCATCGCCTTCTATCTATATCAAAAGGCACCGAAATGAAAAAGATAGGCAAGTGCTTGGTTAGGGATTAATGTTTAGAGATTAGTGATTAGTTTAAATTGAATAGCAAATGGGTATGAAAGAGCACAACAATGACATAAGCCGGCGAGATTTCCTGAAAATCATCGGACTGACCGCCGCCACCTCCACCGGACTTCTGCAAGGCTGCGCCTCCGGTGCGGAGAAGGACGAAACATCCGCCCAAGCTCTCGGCCCAGTCCCTACGGACAGGATGACCTACCGCAACTTCTCCAAACGAGAAGAAGATCGGATATCCATCTTAGGCTACGGCTGTATGCGCTGGCCCACCGTCCCCTCGCCCGACGGAAAGGGCGACTTGATAGACCAAGATGAGGTGAATCGGCTGGTAGACTATGCCATGGCACACGGCGTGAATTATTATGACACATCCCCCGTCTACGTACAAGGCTGGAGTGAAAAGGCCACAGGCATTGCCCTGAAACGTCACCCGCGCGAGTCGTTCAAGATTGCCACCAAGCTGTCCAACTTTGCCAACTACACACGCGAGAACTCCATACAGATGTACCGCCAGTCATTCATCGACCTTCAGGTGGACTACATCGACTACTACCTATTGCACTCCATCGGCAACGGAGGAATCGAAACCTTCCGAGCACGCTACATAGACAACGGCATGCTGGATTTTCTGATTAAGGAGCGCGAGGCCGGACGTATCCGCCATCTGGGATTCTCCTTCCATGGTACCCAAGATGTGTTCGATGAAGTACTGGCCATGCATGAGAAAGTACGCTGGGACTTTGTGCAAATCCAGCTGAACTATCTGGATTGGACACACGCCACCGGTAACAACGTAAACGCCGATTACCTCTACGCCGAACTAGAGAAGCGCCACATCCCCGCCGTCATTATGGAGCCTCTACTGGGCGGACGCCTTTCCAACTTGCCCGACCACATCGTGGCACGCCTCAAGCAGCAACGCCCGGAAAGCAGCGTGGCCTCGTGGGCTTTCCGCTTTGCCGGCTCTCCCCAAGGAGTGCTGACCGTACTGAGCGGCATGACCTACATGGAGCATCTTCAGGACAACATCCGCACCTATTCCCCTTTGGTGCCTTTGACGGACGAAGAACGTCAGTTTCTCTTCGACACGGCCGACCTCATCGCTGGCTACCCCACCATTCCGTGCAATGACTGCAAGTATTGCATGCCTTGCCCATACGGCATTGACATCCCCGCGGTATTGCTACATTATAATAAATGTGTCAATGAAGGGAACATCCCCCAAGACAAGCTGGACGAGAATTACCGTCAGGCTCGCCGCGCTTTCCTCATTGGCTATGATCGGAGCGTGCCCCGCCTCCGCCAGGCAAACCATTGCATCGGATGCGGCCAATGCATCGACCACTGCCCCCAATCCATCGACATCCCCAAAGAATTGCACCGGATTGACGCTTTTGCTGAACGACTAAAACAAAATAGGTAACATGGAATTGGACAACCTCATAGCCCGGCTTCATGCCGAAGGATGCTCGTGCGTCATCAGCAAGGGAGAAGAAATCCGTCTCTTCCATCGCCGAGGTATCATTGACCTGTTCGAACTTTATGAAAAGGACGCAAAGTTTATGCACAGCGCCAGGTTGGCAGACAAAGTCATCGGAAAAGGAGCCGCTGCACTGGTAGTTCTGGGCGGAATGGCCGAAGTCTATGCAGACATTATCAGCACCCCGGCCTTGAACGTGCTCCGGCAAGCGAACATACCCACCCGCTTTGAGCAAGAAGTTCCTTACATCATCAATCGCAAAAAAGATGGCCGTTGCCCCCTGGAAACCGCCTGCGACGGACTGGATACTCCAAAGGAAATGCTCCCTGCCATCCGTAAATTCGTGGAAAACATGAGAGCCACTACCGAGAAATAGAGGATAGAAACGACAAATAGACCACAAAAATTTGAGCAGAGGGCACTATTTTCTACGGGAAAGAAGGTATCTTTGCAGGGATTATTTACCCAATAAGCAGACTATCATGAAGAAATTCAATCTTAAGCTGGCCGCAACCATCATGATATGCGGCGCATTCTTGTTCAGTTCGTGCATCGGCTCCTTCGGCCTGCACACCAAACTCCGTCAGTGGAACGAAGGCATCAGCAACAAATTCGTCAACGAACTGGTGTTCCTCGCCTTCAATATCATCCCCGTCTATGGCGTATGCTACTTGGCCGACGCGCTGGTCATTAACTCCATCGAATTCTGGAGCGGAAGCAATCCCATGGCCAGCATCGGCGACATCAAGACGGTGAAAGGCACGGACGGCAATTACCTGGTGGAAACGCAGGAGAACGGCTATCTCATCCAGAAGGAAGGCGAAGATGCCTCCATGCAACTGGTCTATGACAAAGCCCGCGGCACGTGGAGTGTAGTGGCCGACAATGAAAGCACTGACCTGTTGAAACTGAACGGAGACGGCACCGCCCAACTGACCCTGCCCGATGGCGAGGACCTGACCGTCACTCTCGATGCCCAAGGCGTGGCTACAGCCCGGCAAGCCATCCAAACGGATACTTACTTTGCCATGGGATATTAAGCATGTTCAGAAAACAGAAGATAAGAAACGCCCGTTCAGCCACCCACTGGACGGGCATTTCTGTATACAACTTTCCACCTCTTCAGAAGGGATAACCCACGGCAAAATGGAAAGCGAAATCCCGCTTGAAGTTGGGATGAAAAATAGGATAACGCAGACGGCCGCTCTCGTACACAGGATTGATAGCCTTCATGCCCCCATCAAAACGAAGGACGAAAAAGTCCAAATCCAGCCGAAGCCCCAAGCCGTATGCTACAGCAATCTGCTTGTAAAATTTGTCAAACTCGAACTTACCACCAGGCTGTTCCTCATACTCGCGTAGCGTCCAGATATTGCCCGCATCCACGAAGACAGCTCCCCGGAATTTCCAGAAAAGACGCGTGCGATATTCGATACTTGCATCCAGCTTGATGTCGCCCGACTGATTCAGGAAGTTATTGTCACCGGGAAAAGAGCCGGGGCCCAAATCACGCACAGACCATCCGCGCACGCTGTTGGCGCCACCGGAGAAATAACGCTTCTCAAACGGCACCACCGAAGCATTTCCGTAGGGGATGGCGATGCCTCCGCCTATGTGAAAGGCCAATGAGTTACGGCTGTCTATCACGATGTTCTTCGCAAAGTCCACATCAAACTTGAGGTATTGAGCAAAAGGAATGCTCAACAACGTATATTCATCGGCATCGTTTTTGGGCATGTTGGTGGCGCGTGCCAAGGCATAAAGCAGATTGCCCGCCGACTCGAAATTGAAACGCACCGTGAAGGAGTTGCCCAACGTGGAGTTATTCCGCAAGGCACGCCCTGCACTATTATACGTATAACTATAACCTGTGCGCACGATAAGGCGGTCCTCGTAGTTATATTTCAGGATATAATTCTGCTCCTGCTCCAAATATAGCCGACGGAAAGACTCATCCATCCAAGGCATGTACAAGTAGTTGATGTCCAACAGGTCGATGCGATGCTGGGCACGCACATGCTGTACACCCCACTTGTAACTCCATCCGGCCGAGGCCACAATGCGCGTGAACTCCGGACGCATCTGGTAGTTGTATTGCAGGCCGAACTCCGTGGTGGCAGAGATGCGCCGTGTGAAATTATTCGAAAGAAAAGGGAAGAGAAAACGCGGGAAATTGATAGTCGCCTCCGCCCCAAGCTCGATATAGTTCTGGTTATAGCCCGTGCCTTGGAGGCCGGATACCGCCTCGTAAGCGCCTCGGAGCTTCAGCATAAATGCCTCGGAGCCACGGAAGAGATTGCGGTGATTATAGGATACGGATCCGCCCGCACCGAGGTCGCCCGCCGAATTAGTGCCATCCACTTCGAAAGACACCGACTGGGACTTGTTCTTGGTAAGCAACACGAAAGCACTCAGGGCGGTACTGTCCTTCTCCTGCTCCAGGAATCGGATATTGGTGTATTTCAGCGCCTGGAGGCGTCCGAAGTTGGTGTAGGTACGGCTGACGGCATAATCGTTATACAAATCTCCCGGCTGGAAGTGCAGGTTGTTCACCAACACCTTGGGACGCAAATAAAGACGATCCTTGAAATAGATGGGGAAAGGCCCATAGTGCACCGAGTCGGTCACCTGAATGCTGTTCTCCTCCGAGCCCTGCATCATGTCATAGTCGGTGATGAAAGACACCTTGTCCACACGATATTGCCGATGAGGCTCCGTCACACCGCCTTGGCGAAATGGTGCCAAATGCAGGGTCAGGTCCACCTGATACGTATTGCGTACGGTATCGGCCGTATAGGAAATATAATCCTTGTTAAACTTGTAATAGCCATGCCGCAAGAGGTTGGACGTGATGCGCTGACGCTCGGCATCCAACAGATTGACATCAAAGGTCATCCCTTCACGCAAGAGGGTCGCGGCCGAATCTTTCTGCATATACTCCGCAATGCGATCGTCCTGCACATCCAGCTTCAGCGAACGCACCCGATAGGGCTTGCCGGTACGCACCCGGTAGGTCAGCTTCATCTTCTGCCCGGACACCTCGCGCTCCGGCTCCACCACAGCCCCCATATAGCCCATGTTGCGCACAGCCTTGGTGATTTCCTCCGTAGTGCGCTCCGTTTCATCGTGGCTATAAATGACAGGGGCATCGCCCATCCGCCGCAACACACGGTTAATCCACTTCGTGGAATCGCTCCCTGACCAGTTGTAGACGTAGAGCTGGGTCTTCATCAGGCTGAACCACTTGGAGTTGGGGTGTTGACGGACATACATCGAGAGCTGAGAGGGACGCACGTCCTTGTTGTCCGTCCGGATACGCACGTCGTCCAGCAGGTACGAACCCTCGGGCACGTACTTGGTGGTGGAGCAGGCGGCCAACACGAGGGCCAGGATGCAAAGGTGGACGATGCGGACAATGTTCCTCATAATTCTCTCCGAAGAAGCTCTTTGGTTAATTGGTCACAAAGGTACGCTTTTCTCACTGAAATCCAAACGCTGTGGCGAAGCAATGACCCTCCCAATGTCCAAAATAAACTGTGTAACTGTAGAACTGTGGAATGAGAAGACAGGCATGACCGCAAATTAATTCCCCAATCATGCCAATAGAACCACAAATAAGCCCTATCTTTGCGCGGAAATCATTTATTTGGAAGAAATACGCATGGAACGAGCATCCACCTTCATCGAATACATCGAGCAGAGCATCATACAGAACTGGGACCTCAACGCCCTGACCGACTACAAAGGCATCACCCTGCAGTATAAGGACGTGGCGCGAAAGATTGCCAAATTCCACCTCGTACTGGAGAGCGCCGGGATACAGCCGGGCGACAAAATTGCCGTGTGTGGACGTAACAGCGCCCACTGGGCCGTGACCTTCCTCGCCACCGTGACCTACGGCGCGGTGATTGTACCCATCCTGCACGAATTCAAGGCGGACAACATTCACCACATTGTCAACCACTCCGAGGCAAAGTTGCTCTTCGTAGGTGCAAGAGCCTGGGAAGCCCTGGACGAATCGGTGATGCCCCACCTGGAAGGCATCGTACTGCTGGAAGACTTCACCCCCGTGGTGTGCCGCAACGAGGCACTGATGGAGGCTTTCGAGCACCGCAACGCGAGGTACGGCGCCAAGTATCCCAAGAACTTCCGCCCCGAGCACATCCGCTACCGACGCGAGACATCGCCCGACGAACTGGCCGTCATCAACTACACCAGCGGCACCACGGGCTACTCGAAGGGAGTGATGCTCCCCTACCGCAGCCTGTGGAGCAATGTAGATTATTGTCGCGAGATGCTCCGCGTGAATCCCGGCGACCGCATCGTCTCCATGCTGCCCCTGGGCCATGTGTTCGGCATGGTCTATGACTTCCTCTACGGATTCGCCGCCGGAGCCCACCTGTTCTTCCTCACGCGGATGCCATCACCCAAGATCATCGCCCAATCCTTTGCCGAGATACGCCCGAAGGTCATCGCCTGCGTGCCCCTCATCGTGGAGAAAATCATCAAGAAGAGCATCCTGCCCCGCGTGGACAACACCATCGGAAAGCTATTGCTTCGCGTACCCATCATCAACGATAAGCTCAAGGCATCGGCCCGCAAGGAGGCTATGGAAATCTTCGGCGGACAATTCGACGAAATTATCATCGGCGGCGCACCGTTCAATGCGGATGTAGAGCGATTCGTCAAGCAGATAGGCTTCCCCTACACCATTGCCTACGGCATGACGGAGTGTGGCCCCATCATCTGCTCCAACCGCTGGGAGACACTGAAGCTCGCCTCGTGCGGACGGGCGGCGGCACGCATGGAGGTCAAGATTGACTCACCCGACCCGGAGAACATCGCCGGAGAAATCATCTGCAAGGGAACGAACACCATGCTGGGCTACTACAAGAACCCGGAGGCCACGGCACAGATCATCGACGCCAACGGCTGGCTGCACACGGGCGACCTGGGCACGATGGACAGCGATGGCTACGTCACCGTGCGCGGACGCAGCAAGAACATGCTCCTCACCGCCTCCGGACAAAATATCTACCCCGAAGAGATAGAAAGCAAGCTGAACAACATGCCCTACGTGGCCGAATCGCTCATCGTGCTGCAAAACGACAAGCTCGTGGCCCTCATCTACCCCGACTTCGACGAAGCCTTCGCCAAGGGATTGAAGCAAGAGGACATCGCCACTGCCATGGAGGCCAACCGCGTGGAGCTGAATCAGCAACTCCCCGCCTACTCGCAGATAGCCAAGGTAAAAATCCACTTCGAGGAATTCGAAAAGACAGCCAAGAAGAGCATCAAGCGCTTCATGTACCAAGAGGCAAAAGGATAAAAAAACAACTGTGTATCTGTGGAAACTGTATCCACATCCGCATACCCATAAAAAAAGCCCTCCTCCCGCAACCGAGAAAGAGGGCTCCCTAATATGAAAATATTACACCTTCACAGGTTTTTTCCTTTATCTCAGCATTGAAGCCGGATCCAGGTGATCGGCCTCAATGTCCTTGAAGTAGCGGTAAGTGCCCACCTTCAGCTCGTCGGTGGCGGCATCGTCGCAGACGATGATACCCTTCTCGTGCATCTGCAGGGCGCTGATGGTCCACATCTGCATCACAGGCCCTTCTACGGCATGATACAGTGCGCGAGCCTTGTTGTGTCCGTTGACGATGATCATCACCTCCTTGGCGCTGAGCACCGTGCCTACGCCGACGGTCAGAGCCGTCTTGGGCACCTTGTTGACGTCATTGTCGAAGAAGCGGCTGTTGGCGATGATCGTGTCCGTGGTCAGCGTCTTCTGGCGCGTGCGGCTGCTGAGCGAAGAACCCGGCTCGTTAAAGGCGATATGACCGTCCGGGCCGATACCTCCCATGAAGAGGTCTACGCCTCCGTAAGACTTGATTTTCTCCTCGAAGCGTGCACACTCGGCATCCAGGTCGGCGGCATTGCCGTTGAGGATATTGGTATTCTCGGGCTTGATGTCGATGTGGCTGAAGAAGTTATTCCACATGAAGGAATAGTAACTTTCGGGGTGTTCCTTCGGCAGGCCGACATACTCGTCCATGTTGAACGTCACGACGTTTTGGAAGGAAACGACACCCTTTTTGTTGAGGTCGATCAGTTCCTTGTACATGCCCAGGGGAGAAGAACCCGTGGGACAACCCAACACGAAAGGTTTCTCAGGCGTCGGATTGGCAGCCTTGATTTTGGAGGCCACGTAAGCGGCGGCCCACTTGGATACGGATTGATAATCCGGTTCAATGATAACTCGCATAATGTCTGTTATTTAAAGGTTATACATTAGGTTTTCTGTCTTTCTTCAGGCGGTCGGCCATGGCGCGGGCCAACTGCTCGCAACGCTCCTCAACCACGGGAGTCAGGGCCTGCTTCATCTCCACGGGGTCGCCCATAGGCTCGAACTTGCCCTTCTCCACCAGCTCCGTCATGCGTTTCACGGCGGCACCCGCCCACGTGAAGGAGCCGAACAATCCCAGGTAGCGGCCGCGCACCTCGCGCAGCAGGACCTTCTCCAGCAGCGACTCCACCTCGGGGTAGATGTGGTTGCAGTAGGTGGGGCTGCCGACAATGAGGCCGCGGTATTTGAATATATCTTTCAATATATAAGAAGGATGACTCTTGCTGACATCGTGCAGGATGACCTTCGTGATGCCCTGTGCGGACAGCTCGGCGGCGATGACCTCGGCCATCTCCTCCGTATGCCCATACATGCTGCCGTAGGCGATGACCACGCCCTCCTCGGCCTCGTAGCGGCTCAGGCGGTCGTAGAGGCTCACCACGCGCGGGATTTGCTCCGTCCACACCGGGCCGTGCGTAGAGCAGATGGTGCGGATGGGCAGGCCTCCCAGCTTGGCCAGTGCCTTCTGCACGGGGCTTCCATACTTGCCCACGATATTGGCGTAGTAGCGCGTCATCTCCTCCCAATAACGCTCCGTGTCGATGCGTGTGTCGAGGAATCCGCCGTCCAGCGTGCCGAAGCAACCGAAGGCATCGCCGGAGAAGAGCACGCCGTCCGTCTCGTCCAGCGTCATCATGGTCTCCGGCCAATGCACCATGGGGGTCAGATAGAAGCGCAGCTTGTGGCGGCCCAGGTCGAGGAAGTCGCCTTCCTTCACCTCATAGCGCTCGCCCGTCACGCCGTAGTAACCCTCTATCATGCCGAAGGTCTGGCGGTTGCCCACGATGACAATGTCGGGATACTCCTGCTTGATGAGGCGGATGGACCCGGAGTGGTCCGGCTCCATGTGGTTGATGATGAGATATTGGATGGGGCGCGTGCCGATGATGCGGCGGATCTTGCGCAGATAGGTCTCGAAGTAGCAGGCATCCACCGTGTCCACCAGGCAGGTGATGTCGTCGTCTATCAGATAAGAGTTGTAGGACACCCCCTGGGGCAGCGGCCACATGCCCTCGAAGAGGTGCTTGCGGCGATCGTTGACGCCCACATAATGGATTCGTCCCGTTATCAGAGTCTTTTCGTTCATTATCATTTCTGGTTAGTACGGCACAAAGTTAATAGTTTTTTCTCACATATCCACATATTTTTTCCCTTGATATGTGCCCAATTCTTGCATCCGCTTCCGCAACCGATGGGTGAACTCATAATTCTTCAGCCCCCAATCAGGCGCAATGAGCAGCTCGCGGGGCGATTGCGAGAGGAATCGCTCCAACACCAGGTCGGGCCGCAGACGCTCGATGTAGCCGACGACCGTCTCCAGATACTCCTCCACGCCGAAGAGGTGGAAGTCCGCGGGACACTCCTCGTACTCCCGCGCCATGCGCGTGCCGCGGATGAGCTGCAGCTGATGCAGTTTGAGCGTATCCAGGGGCAGGCGTGAGAGGGTTCCGGCTTGCCTCCAAAGGTCCTCGCGCGTCTCGCCCGGAAGGCCCAGGATGACGTGCCCGCCGCAGAGGAGACCCCGCTCGTGAGTGCGACGCACGGCATCCACGGTGTCGGCAAAGGCGTGGCCGCGATTGATGCGGCGCAGCGTGCGGTCGTTCGTGCTCTCGATGCCATACTCCACGAGGACAAACGTGCGCCGGGACAGCTCCGCCAGATAGTCCAGCAGGTCGTCCGGCACGCAGTCGGGGCGGGTGCCGATGACCAATCCCACCACGTCGTCCACCTCCAGTGCCTCGCGGTACTTCCGCCGCAGGTCCTCCAGCTCGCCGTAGGTATTGGTATAGGCCTGGAAATAGGCCAGATACTTCATCTCCGGATACTTGTGGGCAAAGAATCGCTTCCCCTCCTCCAGCTGGCGGGCGATGCCGAGATCCGTCCGGCAATAGTCCGGATTGAACGTCTGATTGTTGCAATACGTGCATCCGCCCCACCCCTTCGTGCCGTCGCGGTTGGGGCAGGTGAAGGCGGCGTTGAGCGATATCTTCTGCACCTTGCCGGGCAGGTGGCGGCGCAGGAAGGTGGAAAAGTCGTTGTAGAGAAAGGAAGCATTCATACGTCTGACATCATTTTGGGAAACAAATGTAGGGAAATGAATCGGATTATCAGCACACGGGGAAAAGAATTCTTGCATCAAGCCAAGAAAAGGACCCGAGTCAGGGCCATCTTCATGCTGCAACGCGGTGTTACATAGATAGAAAAAAGTTTTCTTCATGCTGCCGGTGTAGAATCCAGCAGATTATATCTATATTTGCCGAAAATCAACAAACCCCATGCACCATGCCAAAGAAATTCCATAAAGAGGCACCCAACAGCTATCCCGTCTGCCTGCACGATGATTGTCCACGTGCCGCCACCTGCCTGCACCAGCTGGCCTACCAACCCTTGCAGGAGCGAATCCCCATCTTACATCTGCTCAATCCCCGGCAGTGTACCAAGGACGGACAGTGTCCCCACTATCGCGACTCCGCCCCCGTCAGGTACGCCCGTGGATTCATAGGCATGCAGAAGCGGATGTATCCCGGACAATACGACATCTTCATGGCCACGTTGGTCAACCAATTCGGACGAAACCCATATTTTGAACGAAGGAAAGGAGAAAGGCCGCTCTCACCCCATGAGCAACAGATAGTGCGCCGGGCCTTGCGGAAGGCAGGAGTAACGGACGACCTGGACTTTGACAGCTATGAAGAAAGCATCCCTTGGACAGAGTGAACGCTTCCTGCTGTAGATACCGCCGGTCCTCCAAGCCAAGGACTCCGGTCCTTCAATTGCAAGGACTCCAATCCTTCAATACAAGGACCGAAATCCTCCCAGTACAAGGATTGCGGTCCTTGCAGACAAGGACTGAGGACGGTGACTACTTACCATTTAGCAGACAATCAATAGACGCACAGAGGCAATGAAAATCATCGACTGCGTGTTCTATGTTAGTGAAAAGCCGTGCGGACTCTTTTTCCCTGCCCTATCCTTGGGTAAGAAGGTTTCTTTGCGTACCTTTGCCTCCCATAAACGACTATCAACCCTTATGAAACAGAAAATCCTTACCCTCCTGCTCCTTGCCCTCTGCCTGCCCATCTGGACGGCCGCGCAAGGCAAGAAAGCGCTCACGCTGGAAGAAGTCGTGGGCGGCGCGTTCTATCCCGAAAACATCCGTGGCGTCACGCCCATCCCCGGCGACGGCGAGCACTACTCACAGATGAATGCCCAAGGAACGCAGATCATCAAGTATTCCTTCAAGACCGGACAACAAGTGGAAGTGCTGTTCGACGCTGCCACGGCCCGTGAATGCCCCTTCAAGTGCTTCGACAGCTACCAGTACTCGCCGGATGGCAACACCCTGCTCATCGCCACGGAGACCACCCCCATCTACCGCCGCTCCTACAAGGCCACACATTATTTATATAGTCTGAAACGAAACGCCGAAGGCAAGATTGACAACAAGGTGGAAGCCCTCTCCGAGGGCGGCCCGCAACAGGTGCCCGTGTTCTCGCCGGACGGCTCGATGGTGGCCTTCGTGCGCGACAACAACATCTACCTCGTGAAGCGTCTCTACGACAACAGCGAGAGCCAGGTGACCACGGACGGACGGCGCAACGAGGTGCTCAACGGCATCCCCGACTGGGTGTATGAAGAGGAATTTGCGATGAACCGCGCCCTGGAGTTCAGCGCCGACAGCAAGATGCTGGCTTACGTGCGCTGGGATGAGTCGGAGGTTTCCTCCTTCTCCTTCCCGCTCTATGCCGGCGAAATGCCTCATCTGAAAGACTACGAGAAATATCCCGGTGCCTACACCTACAAGTATCCCAAGACGGGCGAAGTGAACTCGAAAGTCACCGTCCATACCTTCGACATCAAAACCAAGGTGGATCGCACGCTGAAGCTCCCGCTGGATGCCGACGGATACATCCCCCGCATACGCTTCACCAAGGATCCCAACAAGCTGGCCGTCTTCACCCTCAACCGCCATCAGAATCGCCTGGATGTCTACATGGCCGACCCTCGGAGCACCGTCTGCCGACTAGCTTTGCGCGATGAGACAGACACGTATATCAAGGAAGGCACCTTCGACAACATCCGCTTCTACGACGGGCACTTCACGTTCATGAGCGAGCGCGACGGCTTCAACCACCTCTATTGGTATGACCTGAACGGCAACCTCGTGAAGCAAATCACCCGGGGCGATTTTGAAGTGAAGCAGTTCCTGGGCTATGACGAAAAGACCGCTACCTTCTACTACACCAGCAACGAGGGAAGCCCCCTGCGTCAAGCCGTCTGGAAGACCGACCGTCGCGGACGTAAGACACGCCTCACTCCGGAGGAGGGTATCCACACCGCCCAGTTCAGCACGGATCTGAAATATTTCCTCAACCGCTACACCAGCCTCGACACACCGACCGTTATCACCCTGCGCGACAACACGGGCAAAACGCTGACCACCCTGGTGGACAACGCCGCCTTGCGCGAGAAGCTGGTGGGATATGACATGCCAACCAAGGAGTTCTTCACCTTCCAAACCTCGGACGGCACCACGCTGAACGGTTGGATGATGAAGCCCACCGATTTCGACGAGAACAAGAAGTATCCTGTCATCATGTACCAATACAGCGGCCCCGGCTCGCAGGAAGTATTGGATCGCTTCGGCATCAGCTGGGAGACCTACATGGCTTCGCAAGGCTACATCATAGCCTGCGTGGACGGACGGGGCACCGGCGGACGGGGCGCGGCCTTCGAGAAATGCACCTACCTGAATCTCGGCGTCAAGGAGGCGCACGATCAGGTGGAGACCGCCATCTGGCTGGGTATGCAGCCCTACGTAGACAAGGAGCGTATCGGCATCTGGGGATGGAGCTTCGGCGGCTACATGACACTGATGAGCATGAGCGAGGGTACCCCGGTGTTCAAGGCGGGCGTAGCCGTGGCTGCCGTGACTGATTGGAATTACTACGACACCATCTATGGCGAACGCTTCATGCGCACGCCGCAGGAGAATGCCGACGGCTATCGGGCCTCCTCTGCCTTCACCCGCGCCAAGGATCTGCACGGCGACCTCCTGCTGGTTCATGGCTCGGCCGACGACAATGTACACTTCCAAAACTGCGCCGAGTATGCCGAACATCTGGTGCAACTGGGCAAGCAGTTTGACATGCAGGTGTACACCAACCGTAACCACGGTATCTTCGGCGGCAACACCCGGATGCACCTGTACACCAAGCTCACGAACTTCTTTAACACCCACCTGAAATGAGCGAACGAGTACGCAAGCCCGAATGGCTCAAGATCAGCATCGCCTCCAACGAACGCTACGCCGAAACCAAGCGCATCGTGGAGTCGCATTGCCTGCACACTATCTGCAGCAGCGGCCGTTGCCCCAACATGGGTGAGTGTTGGGGCCGCGGCACGGCCACCTTCATGATTGCAGGTGACATCTGCACACGCAGTTGCAAATTCTGCAACACGCGGACGGGTCGTCCCCTCCCCTTGGACGAAGGAGAACCATTGCACGTGGCCGAATCCATCCGCCTGATGAAGCTTTCGCACGCCGTCATTACCTCCGTGGATCGCGACGACTTGCCCGACTTGGGAGCCTCCCACTGGGCACGCACCATTGCGGAAATCCGCCGCCTCAACCCCGACACCACCATCGAGGTGCTCATCCCGGACTTCCAAGGAAGGCAGGAACTGGTGCGGCAGGTCATCGACGCCCGCCCGGACATCCTCTCGCACAACATGGAGACGGTGCGCCGCATCAGTCCGCTGGTGCGCAGCGCCGCCCGCTATGAGACCAGCCTGGAGGTGTTGAGACAGATAGCCGAGAGTGGCATCACGTGCAAGTCGGGCATCATGGTAGGCCTGGGCGAGACAATCCAAGAGGTGGAGGAACTGATGGACGACCTGCGCTCCGTAGGTTGTCAGATGTTCACCATCGGCCAATACCTGCAGCCCTCACACCGCCATTATCCTGTGGCCGAGTATGTGACGCCTGCCCAGTTTGCTGCCTACAAGGAGACCGCCCTGCGGAAAGGTTTTACTCATGTGGAGAGCGGTCCGCTGGTGCGCTCGTCCTACCACGCCGACCAAAGTAAGCTCTTATTGAAAAAACGGTGAACATTTTCCGCAAGCGATACGTTAAGACGGAAAGGTCTAAAACGAAGCGGAAATGAATCATCGACCAGCCTTATCCCCGAAGTTCAACCTGTCACTGGGCCTCCTGCCGGGTGTCATCGTGGTGATAGCCTGCCTTTGCACAAGGCCGGGGACGTGTATTCCTTTGCTTGTCGAGGGGATCATCTTCCTTCCGGCCTTGCTGCTCCTGTTGTTCGGACGGAGATGGTCCGGTCTCGTAAATCCACGCAGATATCGGTTCATCCAAGGCATCGAGGCCGCCATCGTATCAGCACGCATCCTGTTCATCCTGGTCTTGGTGCATGGTGTCATGGCTTTGCTTGTCCTGCCCTTTGCACCGACAACCGCCTGGAAAGCCATCCTATGCGAATACACTCCTCTGGGAGTACTTGCCCTGCCCATCTTGCTGAATCAAATCGGACTTTACTACTTCAACAAGCGGCTGAATCGGATTACCTTTATCCCCGTGGTGAACACACAGGGTGAGGTCATCGGAAAGAAACCGCTCTTGGCTACCATCCTGCACTCGGATCGGAAGACCATCTACCCCGTCGTACGCATCGCCATTACGGCCTGTCACATGCTCTATCTCTCTCCCCGCCCGCAAACCTGCCTCAACGAGCAAGGGAAAACCGACCTTCCCCTGGAGGGGTATCCCCTCTATGGCGAAGACATCGGACAGACCGCCTACAGACTCTTGCGCAGCCTGTTGCCTCAAGCTCCTTCGCGAAACCTGCGCTACCACTTCAAGTATTACTACCGGGATGATACGGCCAACCGGCTAGTCTATCTATTTACCTTCGAAGCGGAGGATGACGATGCCTTGCGGGAAGGCAAACTATGGACACTCCGCCAAATCAGACAAAATTTGGGGAAACACTACTTCTGCAAGTTCCTGGAGTATGAATACGAACTGCTGAAGGACCTTATTTGTACAAGAGAAAAATACAGGGGATCTTAGAGAGATCCGGCAAGTGGCCTTGCCATTCCTTGACCGTCTTGGTCCTGATATACTCGCCTTCGCACGTCACATTGGCCGCGATGCACAGACGCGTCTGCGGACGGCAGGTGCGGAGGATGTCTTCCATCATCTTATTGTTGCGATAAGGCGTCTCGATGAAGAGTTGCGTCTGGTGCTCATTGTAGATACGTTGCTCCAGTAGCTTGAGTTTCTTGGCACGCTCGGCCGGTTCGATGGGCAGGTAACCGTGGAAGGCGAAGCTCTGTCCGTTGAATCCCGATGCCATCACGGAAAGAATGATGGACGATGGCCCCACGAGCGGCACCACCCGCAGACTCTTGCGTTGGGCAATGGCTACCACATCCGCACCGGGATCAGCCACGGCCGGACATCCGGCTTCGGATATGACCCCCATCGGCAATCCTTCTTCCAAAGGCTTCAGATAACCGGAAATATCGGCGGGCGACGTATGCTTGTTCAAGGGATAGAATGTCATCGCATCAATGTCCGCCTCGCGATCCACTTTCTTCAGGAAACGGCGCGCCGAACGCACATCCTCCACGATGAAATGGCGGATGCCGGCAATTACTTCCTTGTTATAAGCAGGCAATACCGTGTCTATGGGCGTATCGCCCAGGGTAACGGGAAGGAGGTATAGAGCTGGAGTCATCGATTGTTTTTCCACAGATACAGTTTCCACAGTTATTTTGGGCATTTATGGCAGTGGGTGTTCACCACCCACCCCACAAATCACCGAAAAAAGCATTATCCGTAAATGATATTTCCGTTCTCGTCCATATAGTCCTCCAAGCCCTTCTGATAGGTGTTCATGGCGCGGAGGCTCATGCCCATGCTGGAGAAACCACCATCGTGGTAGAGATTCTGCATGGTCACCTTGCGGGTCAGATCGGAGAACATCACGATGCAATAGTCTGCACATTCATCGGCCGAAGCATTACCTAGAGGAGACATGCGGCTGGCGAAGTCAAAGAGCTTGTCCATGTCCTTCACGCCCGAACCGGCCGTGGTCATCGTGGGCGACTGGGAAATGGTGTTGACACGCACATGGTGCTCACGTCCATAGATATACCCGAAGCTGCGGGCAATGGACTCCAGCAACGCTTTGGCATCGGCCATGTCGTTATAACCGAAGAAAGTGCGTTGGGCAGCCACATAGCTCAAGGCTACGATGGAGCCATACTCTGCAATGGCGTTCAGCTTCTTGGCAGACTGGATCATTTTGTGGAAAGAGAGGGCCGAAATGTCCAGCGTCTTTCCCAGCATGTCATAATCCAGGTCGTCGTAGGTACGCTTCTTGCGCACATTGGGCGACATGCCGATGGAGTGAAGCACGAAGTCCACCTGTCCGCCCAGGACTTCCATCGAACGCTTGAAGACGTTCTCCAAGTCTGCCACGTTGGTGGCATCGGCCGGAATGACCTCGGCGTTCAACTTCTCGGACAAGGCAGAGACCTGGCCCATGCGCACGGCCACCGGCGTATTGGACAACGTGATAGTGGCGCCTTCCTCGACGGCCCTTTCGGCCACCTTCCAAGCGATGGACTGCTCGTTCAGGGCACCGAAGATGATGCCTTTCTTTCCTTTCAACAAATTGTAACTCATAGTCGTATTAACTTAAATTGAGAGTGCAAAGATAGGAAGAATCTGTGTAAATCGTATCTTTGCGCCGTCAAAAATAAGAATTTAAAGGATTTACCCGCAATGAAGAAACTCGTTATATTCGACTTGGACGGCACCCTGCTGAACACCATCGCCGACCTGGCACAAAGTACCAACCACGCGCTCCACGCCCTGGGATTCCCCACTCACGACGCCTCTGCCTACCCCCGGATGGTGGGCAACGGCATCAACAAACTCTTCGAGCGTGCCCTGCCCGAAGGCGAGAAAACACCGGAAAACGTGCTCCGTGTCCGCGCCGAGTTTATACCTTATTATAATATTCACAACGCCGACATGAGCCGCCCCTACCCCGGCATCCCCGAATTGCTGGAGCAATTGCAGGCAAAGGGTGTCAAACTGGCCGTAGCCTCCAACAAATATCAGGAAGCCACCACGAAGCTCATTGCCCACTACTTCCCCGGCATCCGCTTCGCAGCCGTCCTGGGTCAGCGCGAGGGTGTCCCCGTCAAGCCTGACCCGGCCATCGTACACGACATTCTGAAGCAAGCCTCAATCTCTTCCAAAGACGTGCTCTATGTCGGAGATTCCGGTGTGGATATGCAGACGGCACGCAATGCCGGCGTCGAGGCCTGTGGCGTCACATGGGGTTTCCGTCCGCGGACAGAATTGGAAGAAGTCGGCCCCGCCCACATCGTGGACAAGGCGGAAGAAATACTGACACTGGTTGCCAACGAATAAAAAATTCCCCAGCATCCTATGAGAAAAACAAGCAGAGAAATGCCCTCCGAATGGGCCTTGGAAATCATGCATAAAGCGCCATACATCACGGTCAGTTTCACGCGGCCGGACGGCACTTCGTATGGTGTACCCTTGTCCCTTGCCTCTACCAATGACAAGGACTGGTACTTCCATTGTGCCCCGGAGGGTGACAAACTCGATGCCATAGCCGTACACCCGGAAGTCTGCCTTTCAGCCGTTACCCGATGCACACCGACCATAGGCCCCAAGGATGGTTCGTTCACTCTCCAGTACCGTTCGGCCATCGCTTTTGGCCGAGCAGAGTTGGTCACGGACGAACAAGAAAAAATAACGGCTCTCCATGCCATCAGCGAGCGCTTCCTGCCCCAACACATGGATGCCTTCGAGGATGCCATCCGCCGAAGCCTGCACCGCACCTCCGTGGTCCGTATCACACTGACATCTGCCCCAACGGGAAAGCGCAAGCAGTATGATAAGGACGGAGAAGAGATGAAAGCCCTATCATCGCCTAACGATAGCTCTATCATCGCCTAACGATAGCTCTATCGATGCCGTGCGATAGCCCTATCGCAAATATGCGGACTTTGCAGGGGTAGACATCCGCCCATCCTTCTGCAAGTCCGCATCAAAAAAGTCTATAACAGTTCGCTATCTGTCAGCTTAGAACAGCTTCTCAGGATATTCGCCGGCTTCTACCAACGACTTGATCTTGGCCACTACCGCCGGACGGTCTTCGGGATAAGTAACGCCAAACCACTTGCTCGTCGTGTCCAGCACCTCCACCGTAGCCGTGCCTTCCTTGATGAGTTTGTCCACCATCAACGGGATGAAGAACTCGCTCTTCAGGTTCGACATGTTCTTCGGGTCGGCCAGGAAGCCCTTGAAGTACTCCTTGCTGTAGCCGAAATAGTCGGGTGTAAAGCCCCAGAAATTCATGCTGACGGGCGTCGTCTCGGGCGTGGCTACCCACTGATCGTCATCGTCCAGATACTTCACCTCGCCGTCCATGCGCTGGATCTTGGTACGCTCCACCACCGAAGTCAGCATACGTTTCTCGTCCGTGCCGCAGATGCCGCGCGATACGGTGCCGCTCTCGCTCAGCGTATTGCCTACACGGAAGCCCACCATGGCATACGTGTTCTTCGCACCTTCGGGCAGGGCAGCCAGGAACTTACCCATCACCTGGAAGGAATCACGTCCATAGAAGTCATCGCAGTTAATCACAGCAAAAGGCTCATGAATGACATCCTCGCCCATCAATACGGCATGATTCGTACCCCAGGGTTTCGTGCGGCCTTCCGGACAAGTGAAACCTTCGGGCAGTGCATCCAGTGATTGGAACACCAGCTCGCAAGGGATATGTCCTTCATACTTGGAGATAATCTTGTCGCGGAAATCCTGTTCAAAGTCCTTGCGGATGACAAAGACCAGCTTGCCAAAGCCGGCATGAATGGCATCATAAATAGAATAATCCATAATGGTCTCGCCGTTGGGACCCAGGCCATCGAGCTGTTTCAGCCCGCCATAACGGCTACCCATACCGGCAGCCAATAGGAAAAGAGTAGGTTTCATTACGTTATGTATTTAAAGGTTGATAGTTTAACACCGCACAAATGTACGAAATATATTCATAGAATAATCCACCCGACCCCTAAAATAAAACATCAGAAGGGATAACCGATGGCAAAGTGCAGGGCTGTACCGTCCATAAACTTGCGCACATTGTAATAACCGGACTTGCCCGTATCATAGGGATCATGCAGGGCGATGCCCCAATCCAGGCGGAACACCAGGAAGTCCAAGTCATAACGGATGCCCACGCCCGTGCCCACGGCTATCTGCTTCGGGAAGTCCTTCAGACGGAAGTCACCTCCCGGACGCGAAGGGTCTTTCCGCATCAGCCAGACATTACCCGCATCCAGGAACACCGCCCCGTGCAGATCGCTGATGATGCGGAAACGATACTCCAGATTGGCCTCGAAGCGGATGTCGCCCACATGGTTGATGAAGGAATAGGTATCATTATCATCGGCCGGATAACCGCCGGGACCGATACTGCGCGCCGCAAAGGCACGGACACTGTTGGCACCGCCCACATAGAACTGCTCGGTGTAAGGAGCCGTAGTGGCATTGCCATACGACCAGATGACACCCAAGGCCACCCTGGAAGCCAGGGAGTTATTCCGGTCGATGCGATTATTATAGCGCAACTCGGTGTTCATCTTCAGGAACTGAGCGAAGGGCACTCCCAACAGTTCCTTGCCCTCCTCGTCAAACCGTTTGCCCAAGGCACGATAGATGACAGAAGTGACATTGCCCGCCGAGGTCAGCGTGGTCTGCCACCAGATGGGGTGACGGCGACGGCGTCCTGCGCTGTTATCGAAGGTATAGGTGTATTCCATGGCCGGAATGAACTGATTGCGCAGGCTGACGTACAGGGCGGGATTCTCCGCCTGAAGCTGCTGGAACTCCGCCGTGGGGTCGCGCAGCACGTTGAAGGTCAGGCGGAAGGGCGTGAAGCTGTGCTTCGAGGTCGGCTTGGGCTGGAAGTCATAGGTGGCGTTCCCGCCGAAGGCCAGCAACTTATAGTAGCGGGCACGGTTCATCTGATCCACGTAGAGGCGGAACGTGGTGGTGGCGGGGAAGTCGTACTCATTGCCGCCCATCCGCGGAAAGACCACGCGGGGGAAGATGAGGGACGTGGCCACGCCCAACTCGTAACTGTTCATGGCGGACGAGGTGTTGCGCCCCGTCGCCCACTCATAGGAACCCTTCAGCTCGACGTTCCACTTCTCACCGCCGCCGAAGACATTGTTCTTCGTCAGAGAGAACACGGCACCGGGACCGGTCTGGTTATTGCTCTTCATCTTGACGTTGAAGTCCAGCTCGGCATCGTAGGGCTTGTCCAGGGCGGCAATGACATGCACGTCCAACGTATCGTTCACCAAGGCCGAGTCGCGGGGGACAAACTGCATCTCGGTGTAGCGGAAGATACCCACGTTGGCCAGTCGTTCCTGCACACGGGTCTGACGGTAGAGGCTGTACAGGCTCCGGGCCGAGCGCTGGCGGGAGATGCCGGCACTGTCCTCCACCTGACGCTTGTAGCGGAAGTTCTGATAGTCCATCCAGCGGTGGATCATGTTGGGACGGACGCGCAGCTTGTCATGATAGTGGATGGTCAGGTCCTTGTAGACCAGGCTGTCGTTGGGCGCCTCGCCGTTCTTGCCCAACAGGTAGAAGGACTTGCGGCCCAGGCGGAAGGGCTTCTCGGCCACGGCAGGCATCCCTGCCACAGGCACCAAGCGGAGCGAGACGCGCCCCGGCACCAGGGTCGTATCGGCCTGATAGGTCAGGTAGTCGGGACGGAAATAGTAGCAGCCCACGTTGCGCAGCAGGTTGCTGATGCGGGTGCGCTCGCCGTCCAGGTCGGGCACGTTGAACTGCTCGCCCGGTCGGATGAGGGAGCGGCGACGGCTCAACTTCAGGATGGCCTGCGTGCGGGGCGAGAAGCCGCGGTAGTCTACCGTGTCGATGAAGTAGGGACGCCCCATCCGGACGTCATACTGCACGCGGGCCTTGAGTGAATCCTTGGCATGGGGCAAGACCTGATGGGTCACCTTCCCCTGGAAGTAGCCATAGTCGTGCAGCAGGTTCGTGGCAGCCTGGGTGCGGATGTCTGGATTCACCCCGGAGAGGAGCACGGGCTCGGCGGCGAACCGGTTGTATATCCAGCGGCCCAATCCCTTCTCGTACTTCCGGAAGCCATTGTACACCCACAGCCCCAGGGGGAAAGGGAAGCGCACCGAGGTGCTGCCCAGCAGGGAGTTGTTGGGCGCCTTGGCCAGGGCGGCCTCCACTTCCTCCAGGGCGGTCTCGCCCACGGAGGTCGGCTGCGGATTGTCCACCAGCGTGGGCCGCTGGCCGATGTAGAGGATTTCGCCCTCGGGCAGGTGCTTCGTGGTGGAGCAGGCGGCCAGGAGGGATACACCTAATATTATATATAGGATTCGCCCGAGACGATGTATGTCTATTCGTACCATATACTTATATATTCCTTATTATCAATAACTTATAAAGCAACCTGGTAAGGACGCCGGATTCACTACTGTGACGACTGCACCGTCACTACTGTGGTGACAGCATCGTCACTACTGTGACGACAGCACCGTCACTAGGGTGACGAATCCGGGTTCACTATAGCGAAGGTTTCAGCCTCACCGAGGTCTTGTCCTCACCGTCGCCTTGGTCTCGACCTCACCGTCACCTTGGTCTCGACCTCATCGTCACCTTGGTCTCGATCTCATCGTCACCTTGGTCTTGATCTCGCCGTCACCTTGGTGAAGATTCAGGCTCCTCCGAGGCGGACTTCTTCTCCTCCCCGACGCTCCGCGGCTTCTTCTTACGGAAGATGAACAGTTCGCCCAGACGGTCCAGTTTGCGGCGCAGCACGAGGCCGACGCCCGTTTCCGTAATCTCTCCGTCCAGCACGCTTTCGTAGTTCTTATTATGGAACACCCGGATATAGCGCGTGCCCGAATTGTCCAGCCGATACTCCAGCGAGATGTTGTCGATGAAGGATTCGGCGGAATTGGTGGCATTGGCACCGGTAGACACCTTGCCGCCGATGACTACCTGGAAGCGGTCGTTGAAGAACCGTTGCGAGTAGCGGAAGCTATAGTCGGTCTGCGTACTGCCCGTCTCGGCGGACGTGCGGTCTTCCACACCCACACTGATACTGGCATTCTTCACGGCCGATCCGGCCAAGGCGTTAATCTGGCTTTGGAGGACACTGTTCAGAGCCGTGCCCATGGACAAGCCTCCCCCCTTGGCACCACTGTTCAGGTAAATGCCCGTGGCCAGCATGGCGATGGCCTGCTTACTGCGTTCTTCGGCTCCCATGGCCTGCAACTCGTTCTGCACGGTAGCATCCTCAGGCGCTGCGATGTCGAAGATGAGGTCGGGCGACTCCAGCCGACCCGTAATGCCGATGCTGACGTCGAAGTTGACGATGCGCGAGGCTTCTCCCTCTCCGTCGGCCACAGAGGCACGCATCCGCTCCGTCGCCTTCAGGTCGAGGGTGGGATTCAGCAGGTCGCCGCGCCAATCCACGTAGCTGCCTGTATTGAAACGGAACTCCTTCAGGGGAATGACGGGCAAGGAATATTTCATCACGCCTCCGGACAAGGTATAACGTCCCGTCAGGCTCATATCCCCTTGGGCCGTATATTGCAAGTTGAGGTCGCCGCCTCCCTCCAGTTCGATGTATTTATCACCTGCCGGGGTCAAATCAGCCCGCAAGCGCACGGCCTCATCGATGTGCAGGGACATGTAGATTTCCATCCCGCCCAAGGGGACGGCAGCTACTTGCAGCGTATCCGTCGCCACGCTGTCGGCAAAGGAGGTAAAGGTGACCAGGCCGCTCAGACGGTCCTCCACCGTCAAGGGAGAGTCCGTCAGGACATAGGTCACGTTGGTATTGCCCAGCAGATTCATGTTGCCACGCATCGTCAGGGCATCCAACGGCCCGCGCACAGCCGCGTTGATATCCACGAACACCTTACCATAGACCAGGCTTTCGCGAGTATGGGGAGCGTCCAGCAGATTATAATTGACGGCCTGCAAGGTCAAGTCGGCCGACGGACGAGCCGGATCGGCAAAGCTGACCGAACCGTCGATGACGAACGGATTACGGCTGGTTGTGTAGAGGGAGAACTTGTCAAACGTCAGCCGGTTGTCGGCGATGCGCACAGGCCGTCCGTCGAAATAGTAGCGTGCCCCCAACTGCCGGATGAATACAGAGGCCGTATCCATCTGCAGACTGCCCCGGAGGTCGGGTCTCGCCGTCGTCCCCCGCAGAGAGACGGCCCCATTCAGATGACCGGACAAAGAAGCCATTCCGTCCGGCACAAAGGCATTGGCCACGGACAGTGGCAGCCGCTCCAGCGAGGCATCCAACGAGAGAGCGTCCTTATCGGTTTCCGTGCCCAACAGGCCATCTACCGTCATCACCTGCCGGTCATCGCAGGCCACGTAGGCACTGAGGTAATGGCTTTGGTCCGAGGCAGGCAACCAGGTGACACCTGCTCCCAGGTCGCCCACCGGACGCCCCTCATAGGTCAGCGAATCAATATCTGCCTCGGCGGCCAACTGCAGGGCTTCGGGTGTCTGTATGTAATTGGCCTCGATGGTGAAGAGGCCGGTCAGCCGCGGCAAATAGGGCAATACCCGGCTCAGTTCGCTCAGGCGGAAACGGCTCAGCTCCACGTTGACGTTCTGCAAGGAGACCGTGTCACCCACATCGGACTGCATCCGGAACCCCATCCCGTCGCCGCCCTCCATATCGATGTTGGCATAGACGCGCATGTTCTTGTGCAGATAGATGCTGTTCCGACCCTCCTGAAAACGGAACTTGCGGTATGCGATAACCGGCTCGTCGGGCGTCAGGCGCAACAGCACGCCGTTACCCCGTCCGTGTCCCTCGGTCAGGGGACGGGCATTGACTCCCAGCAGGATACCGGTATTCCCCTCGGCATCGGTATAGTTCACGGTCAGTTCGGCATCCTCGTTGCGTATTTCGCCCGTCAGGAGACTGCGGAAAGTAAAGTGCGGATTGCGGGGACCATTAATGACCCCTCCCTGCAACTGCATCCGGGTCGTATCCTGATGGACGGCAAAGAAGAGCGTGTCCAGCCGCAGGGAATCGGTCCGGAACCCCTCCACGGAGGCCCGTCCGTTGATGCCCCACTCCGGCGTGAAACCAAACTGAACTTTCAGGCGGTCGAAGGCCATTCCCTGCGCAGCCAGCAAGTCACCCGCGGGATTGTCGTGCCCCGCCGTCAGCTGCATGCCCGCCGATGGCAGGATACGGCGCAACGCCGCATGGTCCAGGCGACGGTCTTCCCACTGCTGCATCAGAAGGGCCATGAAGGCATCAGATTTTTCCAGCAACGTCTTCAACGTACTGCGGGCCTTGAAATCAAAATCCAAATCGCCGGAGCCCAGGTGCAACTTGATGGAGTCACGGCGTGCTTCGGCGGCCAGGTCGAAAGCCAGGGGATGCTCCGGTTTTTGGGAAACCAGCCCCAAGCGATGCAAGTCGACATCCTGCACGTTCAGATTCAGTTTGCCGTCCATATAGTTGCGGTCCAGGCGGAGGTCGGCGTCCATCTTCATCCGAAGCAGGGCATTGTCGCTGTGCAGCCGCACCGAAGCGACCGATGCCTGCAACGCCGCCCGCAAATCGACATCCGTCAGGCTGAGACGACCGTATTGCAGGCTTCCCAAAGCCAAGTCCACTTGCGCGGAGGTGCGGGCCGAAGCCAGGTCAAAGCCCTGCCCCTGAGCCCTCAGCCGGGCCGACAAGGCATATAGGGAATCCTTGGGCAGGAAGTGATGAATCTGAAGCGAATCGGCAGCCAGTTCCAACTGGTAACGCCCGTTGCCCAGGTCGTAGGCAGCCGCCAGGTCCAGGGAGCCTTCATGCTCCTGCAAGTCCAGCGAAGCCGTGCAAGCATTACCCTCCACGGCCAGACGGGCACCCAGCTGCATGCTGTCCGGAATGACCAAGGAGCTGTCTGGCATCAGTCCGCCCAGAGCGGTCAGGAAGTTCAGGTCGCGCGTCTGCATCTCCAGGTCCAGATTGCCGCTGCGCGACAGGCTGTCCGTCAGGTTCCAGAATTCACCCCCGCCGCTGAGCGAGAACGCTCCGGGCAGGTCCACGGCAAAGCGGCTGATCTGCATCTGTTTCAGATTGCCCTCCGTGCCGGCACGGATTACCAGCGGATGGAACGGATAAGACTTCTTGAAACTCTCCGGCAGGCCACCGGCCAGCAACAGCACGTCCTGCTTGCCGATACGGGCATCCAGACGGGCGGACAGACGACCCGTAGTGGGGATATTGATGAGTTCCCAATAAGTCTGTGCGGCCAAATCAATCTGGCTGTGCGGGGTGGTCAGTTGCAGGAAGGGGACACGTATCAAGGTGGAGTCGGCCGTCAGACGCCCCGTCAATGAGGCGATACGGAGGCCGGAACGTTCGTTCAGGGAAAACTCACGGATAACGGCATTCATCTCCCGCCCTACGTAACGGACAGAATCAATGCCTATCCGCACATCACGCACAGACAGGTGCGAGGGGTCGAGCCCGGCGGCCGTCACGGTGGTGTCCCGCGGCGTGCCGGTGTCATAGTCCAGGCTGGTGCCGGTCAGCAGGAACTTCTGCCAGCCGTATGCCTGACGCCCCAGGTCGGCCTCGGCTTCATTCATGCGGGCCTCCCCCAAACGGGCGGACAGATGCAGGGAATCCAACGGCATCTGCAGGTCCACGGAAACATTTTTCAACCGCAAAGCGTGAAGCAACACCTTCCAGCGGACAGGCGTAGAAGTCGTGTCCGGCGGCGACGCGGTGGTATCGGCCAAGGCCATCCGCAGATGCGTATCCTCCAATGTCACTTCATTCAGGATCACGCTTTCGCGGTTCAGGTCCACTCCATGACTGCGAAGAAAGAAGCGTCCCAAGGTGCCTTCCAGCCGTATCCCCTCCAACAGGCCGGCCGAATTGACCGACACGTCTTCCAGCGACACGCCGTCCACTTCCACCTGTCCCCGCAGCAAAGGCCAGGCCTGCACACGCACGCTCAGGTTGCCCAAGGTCAGCAGGGTGTCCGGTGCAGCGGTCACGCTGTCCGCCGGCTGTACCACCCGTACGCCCCTCACCAGCAGGTCCAGCGGGAAACGCAGGTCTATCCGCTCCACGGCAAACTGCATACCCGTGGCCTCGCCCGCTATCGACACCGCCTGGCGACGGATGAAATCCTGCACCGGAGGCACATAGAGCAGCACCATGAGCAGCACGAACAAGGCTACCGGCGTGAGCAGCACCCACAAGGCCGCCCGCAACCACGGACTTTTTTTCTTCAAGACCTCTTCTTCTGCCATATCCTTTTTTCCATTTTATGATGCACAAAGTAAACGATTATTTCCCATAATCCGGCGCGGACGGGAAAGAAAATCTTTCTATGTCAACATATATTATCAATCCTGAACAACTTTCTCTCCATTCGGGACAGTTCCCCTTCCACGCCCCTTTTTCACTGCTTCCCAAAGAGACCTGTAGCGAAGGAAAAGCAAAGGAAAAGCGAAGGAAAAGCGAAGGTGAAACGAAGAGATAGCGAAACCGCCTCACAAGGAATTTAACATCTCATTGATTATTAAACACTTACACACAACCATCTTTCCCTCTTCTTGCATCTCATAAGCCATCGGACAGGGAAAACCACTCGCAAAACAGCAACGCCCCAAGCTGCTTCCGGGTCTTTACCTCGGCATTGATATGTAATCATATTTAACCATTTCATTCTATCGTATCCAGCCTCCGCCACAGAAGCAACACATACATCCTTGGAGGACAGACCGGCCAATTTGTATAATGTTCCTAAAACATAGCCCACAGCTATTGGCCGTAAGGGAATCTTTGCTAACTTTGCCACGACATTTTTGACATAGTATTAATTAGCGTTTGCTATTTATTCGAGATACTCCGAAAATTTGGCGATTAGAAGAGGTATCCACACGAATAAGTTCAGTAAACGTCTGCGCTATACCCATAGCGTGGACCGAACTTATTTGTGGATACGGGTTTCGCCAAATACCTCGGAGTCTGATAAGGGAAGTTCACGCTTCTTTTGTATCCGAACTCTTGGTATTTGGCTTTACTTGTATTTCAGAATAAGCTAGTCCAACGCACAAAAAGAGAAAGGGATTTAGCGCATGACCCCATCCACCCCGACTTCCTCCGCTCCCCGGCGGATCAAGTCCAAGGAGCGCGTGTCCACCTACGGTGAGGTCTTCACGGCCGACCGCGAGGTGAACGCCATGCTCGACCTCGTGAAGCAGGAGACGGAGCGCATCGATTCGCGTTTCCTGGAACCCGCCTGCGGCAACGGAAATTTCCTTGCCAAGATACTGGAGCGCAAGCTGGCCGTCGTCCGCCGACGACACGCCGCCTCGCGCCCCGACTACGAACTCTACGCCCTCATTGCCGCCGCCAGCCTCTATGGCATCGAACTGCTGGAGGACAACGTGGCCGAATGCCGCGAACGGCTCTACGCCCTCTTCCGCGACACCTACCTGCCCCTCTTCCCAACAACCGACCCCGCAGGAGACTACCTGCGGAGCATCCGCTACGTCTTCCGCCGCAACATCCTGTGGGGCGACGCCCTGACCCTGCGCACGCCGGACGGACACGAAGCCATCACCTTCAGCGAGTGGACGGCCGTCAACGGCAGCGGCCTCATCAAACGGCGCGACTTCGAGCTGGACATGCTCCTCAAAAACCAGCCCATGGCCGGCCCCAACCTCTTCTCCGACCTGGGCGACGAAGCCTTCATCCCCACCCCCAAGGCCGAATATCCCTTGATTCACTACCTGAAAATCCATACCCAAGATGCAGAACCGCTATAACCCCGACGTCCTGTCGTGCCTGGCCAACCTGAGCAACGACGAAGTCTTCACCCCGCCCGCCGTGGCCAACCGCATGCTGGACCTCCTGCCTCCCGACCTGTGGAGCAACCCGCAGGCCACCTTCCTGGACCCGGCGTGCAAGACGGGCGTTTTCCTCCGCGAGATAGCCCGACGGCTAATAGTGGGCCTGGCCACGCAAATCCCCGACGTGCAGGAACGGGTGAACCACATCATGACCCGCCAACTCTTCGGCCTGCCCATCACGGAGCTGACCTCCCTGCTCTCCCGCCGCAGCCTCTATTGCAGCAAGCGGGCCAACGGACGCTACTCCGTCTGCACCGCCTTCGCCGACGAACAGGGAAACATCCGCTACACGCCCCAACAACATACCTGGGAACGGGGACGCTGCCGCTTCTGCGGCGCCAGCCAGGAGGTGTACGAACGCGAAGAGGGTAGCGAAACGTATGCCTATCAGTTCATTCATACCCTCCAACCGGAAAATATATTCAATATGAAGTTTGATGTGATTATTGGGAATCCGCCGTATCAGCTGGAAGATGGAGGAAATAATACCAGTGCCACACCTATATACAATTTATTTGTAGAACAAGCTAAAAAACTACACCCTACCTATTTATGCATGATTATTCCTTCCCGTTGGTATTGTGGAGGAAGAGGTCTGGATGATTTTAGAAAAAATATGCTGGAGGACAAACATCTGAGAGTAATATACGACTACAAGAAGAGTCAAGATTGTTTTCCTGGCATCAGAAATGGCGGCGGTATATGTTATTTTCTTTGGGACAGCACTTATTCATCCGACAATGTAAAAGTATTCAATCATAATGATGAAAGGCATATCACCGAAGTCATAAGACCTAAATTGGAATTTGGATTAGACTTCTTCATACGAGACTCATTTACAAGAAATATCGTCAAGAAGGTCCTTTCACTTAACGAAATGATGTTATCCTCCAAGGTTTTCAGTCAAAAGCCATACGGACTACGAACGAACTTCATGGATTTTAAAGACAATGGAGAAATCAAACTGTATACCAAGAAATCCAAATCCGGATTTGGATATATTCCACAAAAGTACATATCGAAAAATATAGATACTTTAGACAAATGGAAGGTCGTTACATCAAGATCTACTTCCGTACCAGAAGAAGATAACGGACAAGTTTTAAGAATGTCCCAAACTTTCATAGTAGAACCTAATGCAGTAGTTACAGAATCATATGTTGTTATAGATGTATTTGACACAGAAGAAGAAGCAAGGAATTGTTTTTCCTATATAAAAACAAAATTCGTTAGACTATTATGCCAAGTAACGATTGTTTCTCCCGATGTTTCAATTCGAACATTTAAACTCGTCCCTCTCCAAGACTTCTCCCACCCTTGGACCGATGAGATGCTCTACGAGAAATACGCCCTGACAGACGAAGAAATCACCTTCATTGAAAGTATGATTCGACCGATGGAATAAGGAGCACCCGCCCAACCCTCCGTCTGTAGTTGCCCGACTACCTTTCTGTAGTTGCCCGAATGACAAATATAAACTATACCTTATGCTTATGACACCTGTTACCTTCTTCCCCCAGCGTCCCGACGTAACTCCCGAGGTATACGCCTACGAGGACACAAACCCGCAATACAGCGGCCTGCTGAAAGTAGGCTACACCACCGTCGGCGTGCAGCAACGCATCCGCCAGCAATACCCCACGCTGCGCCCCGGCCCCCTGCCCTACATCGTCCGCTACGAAGCCTCCGCCATGCGCGAAGACGGCACCACCTTCACCGACCACGACGTGCACGACCGCCTGCGCCGCATGAAGAACGTTGACAACCCTGCGGGCGAATGGTTCCGCTGCACGGTACAAGACGTGCGACAGGCCGTGGAAGCCGTGCGCCGCCGGGACGACACCGACCTGGCCCGCACCGAGACCTTCCGCATGCGCCCCGAACAGCAGGAGGCCGTGGAGAAGACCGCCGCCTACTTCGAGCACAGCCGACGCGAAAGCCCCGACAAGCCGCCCCACTTTCTCTGGAACTGCAAGATGCGCTTCGGCAAGACCTTTGCCGCCTACCAGCTGGCCCGACGCATGGGCTGGACGCGCCTGCTGGTACTGACCTTCAAGCCCGCCGTGCGAAACGCCTGGGAAACAGACCTGCTGACCCACCGCGACTTCGAGGGCTGGCAGTTCGTCACCCGCGGCGGCACCCTCACGGCAGAGGACGTGGACAAGGAACGCCCCGTGGTGTGCTTCGGCTCGTTCCAGGACCTGCTGGGACGCAACCGGACAGGCGGCATCAAGGAACGGAACGAATGGATACACCTGTGGAACTGGGACTGCGTCATCCTGGACGAATATCACTACGGAGCCTGGCGCGAGCACGCCAAGGACCTCTTTGCCGCCGAGGACCGGAGGGAACGCGAGTTTGCCGAGGGAGAAGGACTGACCGACTTCGACGAAGACATCCTGCCCATCACCACCGACGCCTACCTCTACCTGTCCGGCACTCCCTTCCGCGCCATCAGTTCGGGCGAATTCATCGAAGAGCAAATCTACAACTGGACCTACAGCGACGAGCAGCACGCCAAGGCTGCCTGGACGGGACCGGACAATCCCTACGCCGCCCTGCCACGCATGGTGCTGATGACCTACCAGCTGCCTGACGCGCTGCGCTCGGTGGCCCTGGCGGGCGAGTTCAACGAGTTCGACCTCAACACCTTCTTCAAGGCCGAGGGCGAAGGCAGCCAGGCCGCCTTCCTCTACAAGGACGAGGTACAGAAATGGCTGGACCTCATCCGCGGCGCCTATGCGGAAAACATGGTCTCCGACCTGAAGCTGCGCGCGGAGCGTCCGCCCATGCCGTTCTCGCACGCGCCGCTGCTCGAGGTGCTGAACCACACGTTCTGGTTCCTGCCCAGCGTGGCCGCCTGCCACGCCATGCGCAATCTGCTGGCCGAACGTCAGAACCGCTTCTACCACGACTACCGGATAGTGGTGGCGGCCGGCAGCGAAGGGGGCATCGGCGCAGAAGCCCTGGGCCCGGTGCTGGAAGCCATGGCCCGGCCGCTGGAGAGCAAGACCATCACCTTGTCCTGCGGCAAGCTGACCACGGGCGTCACCGTGAAGCCGTGGACTGGCATCTTCATGCTGCGCAACTCGTCCAGCCCGGAAACCTACTTCCAGGCTGCCTTCCGCGTGCAAAGCCCGTGGACGCTGCAAAACCCGGACGGGCTCTCGCCCAACCGCACCGTTATCCTGAAGGAGGAATGCTACGTGTTCGACTTCGCCCCGGATCGCGCCCTGCGCCAGATAGCCGAATACAGCTGCCGCCTCAACGTGGACGAGTCCAACCCGGAGAAAAAGGTGGAGGAGTTCATACGATTCCTGCCCGTGCTGGCCTACGACGGCAGCCACATGAAGCAGATAGACGCAGCCGGCATCCTGGACATGGCCCTGAGCGGCACCAGCGCCACCCTGCTGGCCCGCCGCTGGGAAAGCGCCCTGTTGGTGAACGTGGACAACCTCACCCTGCGCCGCCTGATGGACACGCCCGAAGCCCTGCGCGCGCTGATGAACATCGAAGGCTTCCGCACGCTGAACCACGACATCGAGACCATCATCAACAAGTCTGATGCCGTGAAGAAAGCCAAGCGCGAAGCGGACGCCCACCTATCCAAAGAAAAGAAAAAGGAACTGACGCAGGAAGAGAAGGAATACCGGAGCCTGCGCAAGCAGATTCAGGACAAGCTCATCAAGTTTGCCACGCGCATACCCGTCTTCATGTACCTGACGGACTACCGGGAACGCAGCCTGAAGGATGTCATCACACAGTTGGAACCGGGCCTGTTCCGCAAGGTGACGGGCCTGACGCAGCAGGACTTCGAGTTGCTCGTATCGCTCGGCGTGTTCAACGGCCCGCTGATGAACGACGCCGTCTACAAGTTCAAACGCTATGAGGATGCCAGCCTGGACTACACCGGCATCAACCGCCATGCGGGCGAGTCTGTCGGCCTGTATGACACGGTAATAGAAGAGCCAGTCTATACGTAGCGGAAGTCCACCGTGCACCGCCCGGCTATCGAACGCCCGGACAGGGGGGTCACCGCCGTCCACAGGGCCAGGTCGTCCACCGTCGCCGGATAGGGCCTGCCGCCGGAAAGGGCTTCCTCCACGGCTTTCAGCATCACGTAGTCCATGCCCTCGTGGTGACGGTCCGCCTCCAGGGCTTCCCGGCCCCAACGGATCCAATAGTCATGTTCGTAACGGGCCAGCCAGGGAGCGTCGTCCTCCCAACGCTCGGCCTTGTCGGGGCCTTCCACATAGATGCGGCGGGTGTCTCCCTGCCACAAGCCCCGGGTGCCCTGCACCTCGAAGTCCAGGCTGCGCGGCCGGGGCAAGGTGGTGTCATGCGTCAGGGTAACGAGGACGCCGCGCTCCGTCTCCAGCTGGGTGATGACCACGTCGCCCAAAGTGACCCGCACGCGGTCGTCGCCCCCCAACTCGCGGATGCGGTGCAACAGTCCGGCGGGCTTCGAGGCGAAGGAAGTGAGGTGCGTCACATGGTCGGTGCGGTTGATGCCGCCTATCAGGCACAAGGGCGCCAGGCCGTGCGTGGGATAGACATCGGCGTTCTGCTCGCGGTAGAAACAGGCCCGCCACACGCTCTCCGTGTTCTTGCGGTTGCCCAGGTGTCCTTCGTCGTCCAGGAGCAGGTCGCGCAAGTCGTGCCGGTAGCCGCCCCGCATGTGGACAATCTCGCCCAGCACACCCGCCTGCACCATATTATATATAGACAATATGTCCCGCCGGAAGAGCGTATTCTCCAACGGAAAGAGCCGAAGCCCCGTCTGCCGGATCAAGGCGGACAACGGGCTGTACTCGCCCTCGGCCAGTCCGCCTTTGATTTCAAGAGCCACGTGACAACCTGCCCGGACACAAGCCAAGGCATGACACACATGCAACGCCCAGGGCGAGGCCACCACTACCAGTTGCGGCCGTTGTTCGTCCAGCATCCGCAGGTAGTCATCGGGACCCCGGTCGTAACAAACGATGCCATCGGGCACGTTCTTTGCCTCCAAGCAAGGATCGGCCACCGCCACTACCCGAAAAAAAGGAATCCGCTGCAACAAACCAATCAGTTGTTTGCCGCGGTATCCCAATCCTATGCAAGCTGTCCGTATCGAAGTCATGAGGCAGAGGTTTTAAGTGCCGTCAGAGTCACTGTCTTATTGACCGTATCCACTTCATAACGCATTTGAGGGGTGATGCTTTTGAGCAACTGCAGGAATTCAGTCAGACTTTCCTCACGCAAAGTAGCCTTATAGCGTACATCGTGCAACTCCGGAGAAATATAAAAATGATAACCAAAATGACGGAACAACTCTCCGCTCTTCTGCTCCAACGTATGACCTTCAAACATGATTTCCCGTTCTCCCCACGCATAAGCTTGTTGCAAAGAACGGCGCTCTACCCGATAAGCATGAGTCCGATTATCGTACACAAAACTTTCGCCGGGTTGCAATACCACCGAAGGCATGCCTTCATTTTCTCCCGCATAAATCTCGACTTTACCTTCTTTCAAGGTAACCACATCTTCCGACTCACCCTCATAGGTCGATACATTGAAGCAAGTACCCAATACTTGTACATCACAATGACGTGTATGAACCCAAAAGGGAATGTCATCCGAATGATGCCGGACATTAAATATAGCTTCGCCGGACAACTGCACATGCCTTTGCTTGTCCCACCCTTCGACAGAATAACTCAAATGCGAACAAGCATTCAACTGTACGGTAGATCCGTCCGGCAAAGTGGCCTTTGCCTGCTGTCCTACCTCTGTTTCCAAAGTCGTGGGTACCCCGATATCCGCTCTATCAATATACAAACGATTCAGTTGCCACCCCACCAATAGGCACAACAATGCCACAGCCGCATAGGACAGCCAATGAGACCACCCGACACGGTGCCCGGCCTCGGGACATGTGGGCAAGCCTTCCTGCTTCACAAACCGATGCCATTCGCGTTCGGTATCAGCCTCTTTACGGTCTTTCTCGTAGTTCAGATAGGTATAAGCCTCTTTCAGCGAAAAAAGGAAGTCGCCATGCTCACGCTTCTCCTTGACCCACGCCACCAGTTTGCGGGTTTCTTCCTCCGTCAGTTCATTCTTCAGGTACTTTACAAAATAGCCTTCATCTATAACCATCTTCATCTCATTTTATCCGTTCAACAAACTCCCCAGAAGGCCCAACACCCCAAGAGGCAAATATTCTCTCAAAGATTTCTTTATCATCTTCAGCCCGCGATAGAGTTGGTTCTCTACCGTACGGATAGACAGGTTCAATGCACCGGCAATCTCCTCGCTACGCATACCATAGTTGCGATTCATACGGAAAATGGTACGACACTGCTTGGGCAGCTTGTCCAACGCTTCTTGATAACGTTCGCTCAAATCCCTGAAATAGATGTCATTCAGGATATTCTGCTCTTCCGTATGATAACATAGCTCCAACTCGCTCAACGTGACCGAATCGATATTCAGAAAGTTGTTGGCCAAAGCATCCCGACGCAATTGACGTAAACATCCATTCCGCAGGATGCGAAACAGATAAGCTGACAAGGCTTCGGTAGCCACGATATCGGCCCGATGCTCCCAAAACGCAGCAAACCCTTCCTGCACGACATCTTTCGCCTTGTCCGGGTCGCGCAGGATGCTCTTGCAAAAAGCAAAAGCCTTCGGGTGATATTTCTTATAAAGCTGCTCGAAAGCGGCCACATCACCCTGCTGTATTTTTACGTAGAAGACTTGTTCTTCCATGCTTTTCCTCCTTATTAATTCAAGGTATATGTCTACTTATTAATCAGACAAACAAGCAAGAACATCAAAGAGAGCCCAAATATAGGCCTTTTCCGGCAAACCGCCAAACACTCTTCCCTAAAAACACGCCTAAATGACCCGAAAAAGAACAAATGAGGCCTTTATTTGTTAACATACTCTAAAATGCGCATTTCCCTGTGAGTAAATCAAACCATCGGAAGCATCTTTTCATTATGAACAAGCATACCAAAGAGAACTTTAAACTTTATTATTCATCAAAATCTAACTTATCATGAGAAGAAGCTGGTATACATCCAAATCTCTTGCCGGACTCAGACGCAATGTCTGTCTATGGTTAGTGGCGCTAAGCGGGCTATTGCTAGCAATCCCGACTTATGCACAACAAAGTAACATCACCCTGCAACTGAGGGAGCAACCGCTGTCCGCCTTTATCCAAAGCGTGGAGCAGCAAACCGACTTCAAGTTCTTCTATCAAGAACAAGAAATTGACGTGCGACAGAAAATCTCTGTCGAATTGCACAATGCCGACATTCGCTCGGCACTGACCGCCGCCTTGAAAAACACGGGTATCCAATGGCAAGTCTCCGAAAAACGGATTCTGCTTACTCCCCAAAAGGAAGGTACCCCCTCTACTTCCCAATCTTATCCCTTACAAGGACAAGTGACTGACCGCGACGGCCTCCCCATCATCGGAGCGAATATCCAGGTGAAAGGGGCCAGCATCGGTTGTATCACAGACATTGACGGAAATTTCCGGCTGAATGCTCCCTTGGGTAGCGAACTGGTCATTTCCTACATCGGTTATACCACCAAGACACTGATTGTCAACAAGCAGCATTTCCTACAAGTGCATCTGGATGAAGACACCAAGACTTTGGACGAAGTCGTAGTGGTAGGCTATGGCACGGTGAAGAAGCGCGACCTGACCGGTGCTGTCTCCAGCGTGAAGGGAGATGACCTCTCCTTAAGCGGTGTATCCTCCATCGGCCATGCCTTGGGAGGCAAAGCTGCGGGTCTTTACATCCGCCAAAACAGTGCACAACCGGGTGGCGGCTTGGATATCTTGGTACGCGGTGCCGGCTCTGTCAACGCCAGCAACGAACCGTTATACATCGTCGACGGTTTCCCCATCGCCAAACTGGATCAGGCTACGGGCGGAGACGCCAAGATGGATCCCGGTACACAGGGCATCCTCAACTTCCTCAATCCCAACGATGTAGAATCCATCGAGGTGTTGAAAGACGCTAGTGCCACCTCTATCTACGGTGCCCGCGCCGCCAACGGTGTGGTTATCATCACCACCAAGCGCGGAAAGGTCGGGAAAGCCCGCGTCAACTACTCCTATAACTACTCCTTCCAGAAATATACGGACAAGTATGACTTGCTGAACCTGCAAGAGTGGATGGTGCAAAAGAATGCCACCACCTGGGAGCAATGGTTATGGGATAACAAAGTTGCTCCTTGGGGCAATAAAACTATTGCGGAGGCAGAGGCTAATCCATACAATGGCATCCAATACAGCCGTCCTTATACAGACGAACAGATTGCCGCCGCCGGTCCCGGTACAGACTGGTTGGGCCTGATTACGCGCAACGGCCACATCCAAGAGCACAACGTCAGCCTGCAAGGCGGTAGTGAGAACACGCAATACATGCTCTCTTTCAACTATTATGACCACAAAGGTATTGTCCGCAACTCCGGTATGACGCGTTATACCGTAAAGACCAACATCGACCAAAAGTTCATGGACATATTCAAAGCCGGATTGAACCTGACGCTGACCCGCATTGACAATGATAATACTCAATTGGGAGCCGGCGAGTTTGAGAACTCGGGCATCATCCGCTCGGCCATCCAAATGGGACCTCACATCCAGGCGTATGATGAAGAGACAGGCACTTATCCGCTCAACCCGCTGGTTGGCAAACTGCCCAATCCTTATTCTCTGCTGAACAATGTGGACAAGGGACGCACCGACCGCCTCTTGGGAAACATCTTTGTGGAAGCACGCCCGATAGAAGGCCTGTTGTTGCGTGTCAACGCCGGTTTGGATCATGCCAATATCAACCGCAACACGTATCAGCCCCGTACCACTCTGAACGGTCGGGACAATAATGGTGTAGCCTATATCTACAACACAGCTAATGACCAATACCTGTTGGAAGGTACGGCCAACTACCAGCGCACGTTTGCCGACATACACAGCCTGAACCTGCTGGCCGGTACCTCTTTCGAGCAATTCAATTACAATGCCTCCGAACTCGGCAACAACAACTTTGTGACCGACGGCTTCTGGTGGAACAACATGGCTTCCGGTTCGGGTACCAAGATCGTGAAATCTGCCGCAACCGTCAACAAGATGCTGTCCTACTTCTTCCGGGTTGGCTATGTTCTCAAGAACCGTTACCTGCTGACGGCCACCCTGCGTGCAGACGGTGCCAGTGTCTTTGCCAAGAACAACAAGTGGGGTTACTTCCCTTCCGTGGCACTGGGCTGGACGCTGAGCGAAGAAAGCTTCCTGAGAGATGTAGACTGGCTCTCCAACTTGAAGATGCGCCTCAGCTGGGGACAAACCGGTAATGCAGACATCAGCACCAACGCTTTCGCCAGCTATCGGGCAGAAAACAGCTGGATCAACGCCGACTACAATCCTGTAACGGGAGTCATGTTGTCCAAACTGGAGAACCCTGATCTGAAATGGGAAACAACCACCGAATGGAACCTCGGTATCGACTTCGGCTTCTTCAACGAACGCATCAGCGGTTCTGTCGAACTCTATCAGCGCGTCATCTCGGATTTGCTGAACACCAAGCCGTTGAATATCTATCAGGAAGTTCCCGAAGTCATCGCAAACATCGGCAAGACGCAGAGCCGGGGTATTGAAGTCACCCTGAATACGCGCAACATCGTCACCAACGACTTCTATTGGGCAACGACCCTGACTTTCTCGAAATACAAAGACCGTTGGAAGGAACGCACTCCCGACTGGAAGCCCAATGTCTATGAGAAGGTGGACGATCCTATCCGCCCGATATACTCGCGCATCGCCGACCACATCTTGCAGGAAGGCGAACCGGCTCCCGCCGCTCAACCGGACCTGTTGCCGGGGCAGATTGTCATCAAGGACCTGGACGGCTATGTCCGCGACGAGAACGGCAATCCCAAGGTGGATGATAACGGACGCTTCATGCTGCTGGGACACGGAGACGGCATCATCGACGATGCGGATACCAAACTCATCGGTACCACCGACCCGGGCTGGATGGCCAGCATGACCAACATCATCAAGTTCAAGGACTTCGACCTGAACTTCATGTTCAACGGCATGTTCGACCGCATCATGCAAGACCCCACGGAAATGGCTTTCGGCATCAGCGGAGGCGGCATCAGCGCCAGTGGATACAATGCGCTGCGCAGCGTGCAAGACCGATGGACACCGAACAACCCGTCCACTACACGCCCCAGTTCGTTCTATAACACAGGCCACAACTATACAGCCGGCGACTTCTTCTATCAGAAGGCATGGTTTATCCGGCTGCAGAATCTCAGCCTGGGATATACCCTGCCAAAGTCTCTGATAGCCAAGACAAAGGTTCTGAGCAATGTGCGTATCAGCGCTTCCATCAACAACCTCTTCGTCATCACTCCCTACGACGGACTGGACCCGGAGACTGATGCCTATGCCGCAGCCTATCCCAATGCACGTACGTTCAGCTTCGGTATCGACGTGACCTTCTGACGGACAAGACGGACCGACATAGACCTTACATATTAATCTTATAAAGAATCATCCATATGAAACATTTCTATAAACCCATCCTAATCGCTTCGTTGTTCATCGGCACACTGTCCATGAACAGTTGCGTAGAACTTGAGCCGGTGGACTATTCGGAAATCAATCCCACGATATTCCCGACCACCGAAGCCGACATCGAGTCATTGGTAAACGCCAGTTACTATTCTGTCCGTGCCAGCTGGTTTGATGGTTTGTTCGCCACCAGTGAACGAGGCGTCACCGTGGTCAACGACCTGACAACGGAGATATTATCTTGCAAGTCCGGCTTCCTGAAGGATATCTCGGACCTGAACTATTTCCCCACTACAGCCGATCTAACGCGCTTCTACTACACTAACACGGATGCCTACAGCGACGGATGGGTGAACGACGTCAGCCGTTGTACGACTACCCTGCGGGACATCGAGCAGAGCAACTTCCTCAGCGAGGAAAAGAAACAGCGCTATGCTGCCGAAGTGCGCTGTGCACGCGCCCTTATCTCCTACACCTTGTACGACATGTTCGGCCCCATCGTGGTAGCCCCCATAGAGGTATTGGAGAATCCCATTTCAGAACAACCACTGCCACGCCTGACGCAAGAAGAAATGGTAGACTTCATCCGCGAGGACCTGGAATTCGCCGCGACCTACCTGCCCACCCCTGCCGAAGCCGAATATGGACGCTTCAGCCAAGGCCTGGCCAAGATGTTGCTCATCCGCCTCTACCTGCATGAGACGCCTACGAACCCGGCCTACTATGAACAGGTGGAGACACTGGCCCGCGAACTGATGGACTCCTCCTACGGTTACCGGTTGGCAAATAGCTATACAGCCATGTTCGAACTGGACGGACAAGGGAAGAGCAATCCGGAAATCATCTGGGCCATCCCCGTCGCCCTGGAGCAAATTAGCTGGAACGACTGGCACATGTTCACGCTGGCCAACAACTTTGCCGACCACGGCATGCAGTCGGGCTACGAATCGGTCAACAGCACATGGGCTTTCTATGACAGTTTCGAGCCGAACGATGTACGCAAGACCTATCTGGTGGCTTCCTACATCGACAATACCGGACAGGTGGTGGACCGACAGAATCCCGGTACCCACTTGGACGTAGGCCCTATCCCGATGAAATACGGATACGACCCCAACGTCACCGGTAACGGCGGCAAGAGCACCATAGACCCTATCATCTACCGTTATGCCGATGCGTACCTTTCGCTGGCCGAAGCCCTCTACCGCAAGCCAGGTTCCAGTGCGGCCGACAAGGAAGAAGCCCTGCGGCTCATCAACGAAATCCGCAACCGTGCCCAGCTGGATGACCTGTCCATGGCCGACATCCAAACCGAGGAGCAATTCATCGAAGTCATACTGAAAGAGCGTTGCCACGAATTCTGGTGCGAAAACGGCCAATATCGGGCCGACCTCATCCGCCTAGGCAAGTTTGTGGAGCACGCCCGCGACATCAAGGGAACCTCTTATGCGGCAGACCATAAAAAGCTGTACCCGCTACCGCTGGCTGCCATCAATGACGGTAAGGGCCTGGTGTTGCAAAACGACGGCTACAATTAATCCCTAACCAATCTTTATATCCCGCCTGTTTACTTGAGGATACCGACGAGTACGAGCGGGGATACCGCCGAACATGAGCGGGGATACCGCCGAACACGCTCGGAGGTATCCCCGAGCAGGCGGGTGATATACAACGCTTTATATTATTGATATACAAACATTTCCTGTTCTATGAGAACTTACCGATTCCCCCAACTCCGCCATACTGTATGTGCCCTCACCCTGGCCCTTGCCGGAAGTTTGTCCTTTCTGGCCTGCCAGGCACCCCAAACCGAAAAAGTGCCCACCCCCATCAGCGTCCCTGCCCCCGAACGTCCGGCCGGCCAAAGCGATGTCATCGGACTGACCTGTCCGCCCATTGACACCGTGCGAATCGGCTTTGTCGGCCTGGGGGCACGTGGCACGGAAGCCATCCGCCGCTTCACCTATCAGAAGGGGATCCGCGTCGTTGCCCTCTGCGACCTTCACCAGGCCCGCACGGACAGTTGCCAACGCATGTTGCAACGGGCCGGAATGCCTCAGGCCGCCACTTATTATGGAAGCGAGGATGCCTGGAAACAAGTGTGCGAACGACCGGACATCGACCTGGTGTACATAGCCACTGACTGGGTGAACCATGCGCCCATCATGCTTTATGCCATGGAGCAAGGCAAACACGTTGCCTGCGAAGTCCCGGCCGCCCTCACGCTGGATGATATCTGGAAGGTGGTGGACACTGCCGAACGTACCCGCAAGCACTGCATGATGCTGGAAAACTGCGTCTACGACTTCTTTGAAATCACCACCCTGAATATGGCGCAACAAGGCCTCTTTGGGGACATCACGCACGTGAAAGGTGCCTACAACCATTGCCTGGCAGACATCTGGACGGACTACAATGCCGACTGGCGCATGCAATACAACATGGCCCACCGTGGGGATGTCTACCCCACCCATGGCATGGGTCCCGCCTGCCAGTTGCTGAACATCCACCGCGGAGACCGCATGACACACCTCGTGGCCATGGACAGTGATCCCGTCTCAATCCCCGCTTATCTGAAGGCACACGGACGCGAAGCGGATGCGGAGAACTTCCAAAACGGGGAAGTGACACTGACCCTGATCCGTACCGAGAAAGGCAAAACGATGCAGATAGAGCACAACGTCGCCTCGCCGCGCCCCTACAGCCGCCTGTACCAACTGACGGGTACCAAAGGCTTTGCCAACAAATACCCCGTGGAGGGATATGCCCTGGACAGCAAGGACCTGCCCGAATCCGTCACCGGCGGAAAGACCTTCACCGCCCACGAATACATGCCCGCCGAAGCACTGGCCAAACTGATGGAGCTCTACAAAGACCCCATCGTGAAGGAGATGGAAGCCTCGGCCAAGGAGGTGGGAGGACACGGAGGCATGGATTTTATCATGGACACACGCCTCATCTACTGCCTGCGCAACGGCCTGCCCCTGGATATGGACGTCTACGACCTCGCCGAATGGTGTGCGCTGATTCCATTGACCCAATTGTCCCTGGAAAACGGATCCGCACCGGTGGAGGTACCGGACTTCACACGCGGCAATTGGAACAAGGTACAAGGGTATCGCCACGCCTTCGCAGCGGAATGATTCCTATTTGATCAGTCACGAAACCGTAAATTCTCCCCTATGCCCATACACACCCCGTTTTATGTTCGCCTGGCCACACTGCTGGCCTTCCTGCCGGTCTTGGCGTTCGCCCAAGCCTATAAAGACCCGCGCCTCACACCCGAAGAGCGTGCGGACGACCTGTTGGCCCGCATGACGCTGGAAGAGAAAATCGCCCAGATCCGCCATATCCACTCCTGGAACCTATTCAACGGTCAAGAGCTGGACGAAGACAAGCTGCGCAGCTTTGTCGGCGACCTCTGTTGGGGCTTCGTCGAAGGTTTCCCCTTGACGGGCGAAAGCTGCCACCGCCACATGCGCTGCATCCAGGAATACATGGTGAACCATACCCGGTTGGGCATACCCGTATTCACCGTGGCCGAGTCCCTGCATGGCTCCGTGCATGAAGGCTCGGCCATCTTCCCGCAAAACATCGCCTTGGGGGCCACCTTCCATCCGGCCTTGGCCTACCAGCGTGCCGAAGCCACCTCGGACGACCTGCACTACCAGGGCATCCGCCAGGTGCTGGCACCGTGCATCGACGTGGTACGGGACCTGCGGTGGGGACGCGTGGAAGAATGTTACGGCGAAGATCCGTTCCTCAACAGCCTCTTCGCCTGCGAGGAGAGCCGTGGCTACCTGGACAACGGCATCTCGCCCATGCTGAAGCACTTCGGCCCGCACGGCAATCCGCAAGGCGGACTGAACCTGGCCTCTGTCAACTGCGGCGTGGGCGAATTGCACGATGTCTACCTGCAACCTTTCCGACAGGTGGTGACCTCCTTGCCCGTCCAGGCCGTCATGTCTGCCTACAACGCCTGGAACCGCCAGCCTAATTCATCCTCCCGCTACCTGCTGACGGATGTCCTGCGCGGACAATGGGGCTTCGAGGGGTATGTGTATGCCGACTGGGGCTCGATAGACATGCTGCACACCTTCCAACGCACCGCCGCCAATGCTGCCGAGGCTGCCATGCAGGCCCTCTCTGCCGGACTGGACGTGGAGGCCTCGAGTGAATGCTATCCGCACCTCATCGGGCTGGTACGCCAAGGCCGGTTCGACGAGAGCCTCATCGACCAGGCCGTACGCCGGGTACTCCTGGCCAAGTTCCGCCTGGGCCTGTTCGAGCACCCATATGGGCGGGAAGAGGCGCAGGAGAAGCACATGCGTTCCTCACGCAGCAGCCACATAGCCCGCCGCATAGCCGAGGAGTCCATCGTGCTGCTCAAGAACGAGGACGACCTGCTGCCGCTGGACCCCGCAAGAACGAAGTCCATAGCAGTCATAGGCCCTAACGCGGACCAGGTGCAGTTCGGAGACTACAGCTGGAGCCGCTCGAACGAAGACGGGGTAACACCCTTGAAGGGAATACAGGCCCTGGCCGAAGAGTATGACATGGATATACGCTACGCCCCGGGGTGCGACCTGATGTCGGCCGACACCACCGGCCTGGGGGCTGCCGTAGAGGCTGCACGAGCCAGCGACATCGCCCTACTGTTCTGCGGAAGCGCCAGTGCCTCACTGGCCCGCAACTACCATGCGGTCAACTGCGGGGAAGGCTTTGACCTGTCCGACCTGTCGCTGACGGGCGGGCAAACCGCCCTGATACAGGCCGTGTACGAGACAGGCACGCCGGTAGTCCTGGTATTGGTGACCGGCAAACCCTTCGCCCTGCCGTGGGAAAAGGAACACCTGCCTGCCATCCTGGTGCAATGGTACGGAGGAGAGCAGGCCGGTAATGCCATTACCGACGTGCTGTTCGGCCGGGTAAATCCGTCGGGCCACCTCCCCGTATCGTTCCCACGCAGTGCCGGCCATCTGCCCTGCTACTACAACCACCTGCCAAGCGACCGGGGCTTCTACCGGCAGGCAGGCACGCCGGACAAGCCCGGGAGGGACTATGTATTCTCTTCCCCCAAGCCCCTATGGGCCTTCGGGCATGGCCTGAGCTACACCCGCTTCGACTACACGGCCCTGGACATCAGGCAGGAGGGGGATAGCATCAAGGCATATGTGACCATCCGGAATACCGGGGAGCGATCAGGCATGGCCGTCCCGCAACTGTATGTGCGTGACCTGGTGAGCAGCGTTGCCACCCCCGTCCAGCAGTTGAAGGCCGTCGGCAAAGTGAGCCTGCAACCCGGTGAGAGCGTAAGGATACCTCTGCATGTCGCCATCAAGGACCTGGCACTGACCAACGAAAGGGGGGAAACCCGTGTGGAACAGGGGGAATTTGAATGGCAGCTGGGGGACGCCGCTGACCATATCCTGTTGCGCGACACCCTCCTCATCGGACAGGAATCCACAGTCCTGCCCCCGAAACGGATAACACAGCAGCCGACCCGGCCGACATATGCCTCGGACCAGGTCATAACGGTAGAGGGATGTGTACGCGATGTGCAGGCCACCCCCGTGAAAGGCGTGGAGATATACTCGCAGGCCAAGGCATCCGTCATAGGCCATAGCCGGAGTGACGGGACATACCGCATCGAAGTACCCGCCAATGACATACTGACATTCCGTAGAGCCGGATATATCCCGGAGAGGGTATCCGTCGAAGGGCAGACAGACCTCCAAGTCAAGATGCGCTATGGGGAAGGGGACTAATCCCGGACCGCCCGCAATACACCCTCCACACCTGCCATCGCATCCGTGGCAACCGCCTGCAGCGTTGCGTCCCACGGCTGGCCTTGTGCCGCCTCCAAGCGGCGGAGCAGGCGGACCGTCTGCCCGGCCCCTATCAGCGTGAAGAGCGGGATCATCTTATGCGCCACAGCCGAGAGCTCGTCCGTATCGCCCCGGCCCGATGCCTCCCGCATCCGAAGCAGATGCCGGCGGGTCTCCTCCAGGAAGCTCTCCACGATGGAGCGGGCAGCCTCGGGGTCATCCCCCGAGAAGGCCGTCAAGGCGGACAAGTCCACTCCCTCGGAGGGGGGAGCCGTTAAGGGTGCATCCGGCATCGCCGGCAAGGCGGCAGGCACCGTTTCCAGGCGGGACAGCTCGTCCCGCAGCTCCGTCACAGTGAAGGGCTTGTGCAGGCAGCCGGCAAACCCATGCCCCAGAAAGTCCTCCCGCCCCATATCACTGCGGGCCGTGACGGCTATCACCGGAATGGTCCGGGCCTGCGGGATATTGGAGGCACGCAGCAGCCGCAACAACTCGAATCCATCCATGGCCGGCATCTGAACATCCGTCAGCAACGCATCAAAGTGACCGGTGCGCAACGCATCCAGCACCTCATCCACCTGCAGGCACGACACAGACAGGATACCCTGTTGCTTCAGCATGGCCGTCGTCAGCATAAGCTGGATACGGTCATCGTCAATCAGCAGCAGGCGGGAGGCTCCCGTCGGCTCATGGATGTCCCCCTCGGCCGCCGCCGGCTCCTGCGCCTCGGGCGGCACCTCGTCCGTGGTCCGCTCCATCGGGATGCGGACAGTGAACACGCTGCCCTTGCCCGGCTCGCTCTCCACATCGATGGTACCCTCCAGCAGCTGAACCAGCATCCGCACGATGGAAAGGCCCAGCCCGAACCCCTCCTGCCCCTGGGCACCCGGCAGACGGGTAAACTCACGGAAGATACGCTCGCGGTCGGACGGCTCCATGCCCTGCCCCGTATCGGCCACGGACACAACCAGCCGCCGCCCCACCTCATCGTACCCGGCGGAAAGGGTGATGCTGCCCTTCCGGGTGAACTTCACGGCATTGGACAGCAGGTTGTTGACAATCTGACGCAGGCGCAAGGGGTCACAGACGAAGGCGGCCGACAACCCCGGCTCCACCTCCTGCCTCAGCTCCAGCCCCTTGGCCGAGGTCAGTGGCCGGAAGCTGATGCAGACCTCCTCCAGCAGGCGCGCCGGATGGAACGGCACGCGGTGGACCTCGGCCTTATGCAGGTCAAGGCGATGGAAGTCCAGCAGGTCGGTGACCAGCCTCAACAGGTGTTGCGAGGACTGCCTCATGTTGTCCAGGTAGAACCGCTGCCGCCCGTCCACCGTGAGCCGGGACAGGAGGTCTGTATAACCGATGATGGACCCCAACGGTGCTTTGAAGTCGTGCGTAATGGCCAGCATCAACCGCTCTCGCACGGCCAGCAGGTCCTCGGCCCTGCGGCGGGCCTCCTCCAGCTCACGCCGGTAGCGGTTATTGCGCGCGATGTCGCGGCCTATCAGTACCAGGAAGAAGGCGGCCAGCAGCACGGCCCCCACGGCAATGGCTCCAATGGTGCGCGCCGACTGCAGGCGCAACTCCCGCCGCCGCTCGGCATCGGACCGCGCCTGCAGCAAGGTCTCCTCCTCATAATGCTTCAGCAGGGTATCGATGCGGGCCGTCAGCCGGGTATTGACCGCCTGCAGACGGGCCTTGCGCCGGCGGAGGGCATCGTTCACCTCCTGTTCACGCGCCAGCACCCCGCGCAGGCGGGCTTGCAAGGAGTCCATCGGGTTGTAGACATTGATCAGGGTGTCGATGGTGTATTCCACCGAGGTCTTCTCACGGATGATGACCGAATCGGGCTTGGAGGAGGAGAAGGCATCCCGCAACCGCTTGAAGAAGCCCTTCTTCTTGGGGGTCGCAGGCGGGGTCACCACGGTATCCCGATGGTGCACCACACGGCGCTCTATCCGGGGGCGCAGCACAAGGGTGTCCCGGCTGGTGATTATGTCCTCTATCTCCTCCGTCGAGATAAGGCTGTCATGGGCCTCTGTCAGCGTGCGCAGGATACGGACCGTATTGGCATCCTTCTCCTCCAACAGCACGGAGAGGCTGTCCATCCACTGCACATCGCGCCCCTCACTCTGTGTCAGGACACCCAGCTCCCTATGCACGAAGTAGAGGGAGAAGAATAACACTGCCAGCAGTACCAGGAAGCTCACGATAACCTTGAACCGGGATACATTATTCATACCTTATATTATATGCGTACAACATTAAACCATTCAGTCCATGGTATAAACCAATATCTTCCCCTATACGGGACCGGCTTTTCCCATTAGCTGGGAAAACCATTTCCCTGCTGTTGGGAAAGCATTTTCCCAGCCGTTGGGAAAGCATTTTCCCAGCCGTTGGGAAAGTATCTTCCCAGTCATTGGGAAAGACCGGGAAACACGCATAGGCCTGACTGCCCCCCTAACGAGGGGCATGCACGCGGGTCTGTGCGCGGAAGCGGAGCCAGAACAGCACCCCCGCCGTGGTCAGCCCAAAGGGGAACGCCGCCCAGATACCCACCAGTCCCCAGTCCAGCACGAAGGCAAACAGGTAGCCCACCGGCAGGGAGATGACGAAGTAGGCGATGAAGGCCATCAGCATCATCGGCCTGACGTCGGCTATTCCACGCAGGGCATTGGCAAAGGTTATCTGGAGGCCGTCACCGAACTGATAGACCAGGAAGGGCAGGAATAACGCCGGCACCAGCACGGCCACCTCGGCACTGTCCGTGAACCACCCCGCCACCGAATAGCGGCAGGCAAAGATGATGCTGAGCAGCACCACCGCCATCATCAGGATGAGGTGGAACCCGGCGTTGGCCGAGCGGCGCACATCCCGCACATTGCCCACACCGTGGAAGTTGCTGACACGCACGGCCACCGCCGCCCCCATGCCGTAGAACATCATGAAGGTAAACTGCGAGATGGTCAGCATGATCTGGTGCGAGGCCAGGGCGATGGTGCCCAGCCATCCCACCATGATGACACTCAGGCTGAACGAGGCCGTCTCCATGCCCATCTGCAGCCCCACGGGCCAACCCAGTGCATTGAGCCGTCGGAAGAGCACGGGCGACCAGCGTTGGCGCAGCAGTCCCACCCGGTAGCGGCGGAACCGGCGGGCCCGCAGGACAATCCAGGCGAACACCCCCACCATCGCGATGCGGGACAAGAGTGTGCTCAGCCCGGCACCCAGCAGGCCCAGTTCGGGCAGGCCCAGCTTACCATATATTAATAGGTAGTTACCAAGGATATTCATTGCATTGCCGCCCAGCAGAATCCACATGGCAGTGCGCGTGTCCGTGATGCCGTCCGTGAACTGCTTGAAGGCATTGAACAGCATGACGAACAGCAGCGAGACGAGCAACACCAGGTAGTAGGGCTTGATGAGGGGTATCAGCTCGGCGGGTTGCCCCAGCTGCTCCAGGTTGAGATAGAGCACGGTCATCACCGCCATCTCCAGCAGGGCCACCAGCGCGTTGGCCACCAGGCTGCACCGCAGAGATAACCCCGCCTCGGCATACCGTCGTGCCCCATAGAAAGCACCCACCACCGGCGTCAGCCCGTAGCTGAACCCGGTGCTGAAGATGATGCAGAGGTTGAACATATTGTTGACAAAGGAGGCGGCACCCAGCTCCACGGTGCTGTGATGCCCCACCATCAGCGTGTCGGCAAAGCCCAGGATAATCACTCCCAACTGCCCCACCACGATGGGCATCCCCAGCGTGAACAGAGCCCGGTAGTGGGCCCCGTAGGTCTGCAAGAATCGGTTCATATCACTTGGAAAGGGGGTTATAATACAACACATTGGCATTCTCCCGGCGGAAGGCACGACGGGCCACTGCCTGCAAGCGGTCGGATGTCACCGCCCGGTAGCGGTCCACCTCGCGGTCGATGTCCTCCACCTCGCCCGTCAGCTCGAACCAGGCCAGGTTGGTGGCCACGTTCAGATAGTTGATGTTGCCGAAGATCTGGGTGGACTCGAACTTGTTCTTCACCTTCTCCAGCTCGCGGGCATCCACCGGCTCTTCCTTCAGGCGGGCCAGCTCTTCCCACACGGCAGCCTCGGCCTCCTCCAGCGACACCCCGGCCGCCGGTCGCCCGCTGATGTTCAGCAAACCCGCGTCGCGCGAGCCGGCGATATAGGCGTCAATGTTGGAGAACAGCTTCCGCTCCTGCACCAGGCGACGGGTCAGGCGGCTGGAGCGGCCGTTGCTCAGGATGTCCGACAGGATATCGAAGGCATAGTAGTCCGCCTCGCCCCGCCCGCACATGTGAAAGGCCAGGTACAGGGCATGGAGAGGTACATTGCGCTCCACGCACAGGCGGCGTTCCTCGGTCTGCACGGGTTCTTGCGGCAAGCACCGTTGGGCTATGTCCCGCCGGGGGATGGGGCCGAACCACTTCTCTGTCAGGCGGCGTGCCTCGTCCCACGACAGGTTGCCGGTGACGGCCAGCACGGCATTGTTGGGCGCATAGTGGCGGAAGAAGAAGTCCTTCACTTCGTCCAGCGTGGCGTCGGCTATGTGGCTCAACTGCTTGCCGATGGTGGGCCATTGATAGGGATGCACCCGGTAGGCCAAGGGGCGCATCAGATGGGCCACGTCGCCGTAGGGCTGGTTGAGGCATCGCTGCTTGAACTCCTCCATCACCACGCCGCGCTGCACCTCCAGGCTCCGCGGACTGAAGGCCAGCTCGAGCATACGGTCGGACTCCAGCCAGAAGCCTATCTCGGCATTGGAGCGCGGCACGGTGAGGTAGTAGTTGGTGATGTCGTTGTTGGTCCAGGCGTTGTTCTCCCCGCCGGCCTGCTGCAGGGGGGTGTCATAGTCGGGGATGTGTACCGACCCGCCGAACATCAGGTGCTCGAACAGGTGGGCAAAGCCGGTATGGTCCGGATGCTCGTCGCGCGAGCCGACATCATAGACGATGTTCAGCGCCACCATCTGCGTAGTGGTGTCCTCGTGGTGCACCAGCCGCAAGCCATTGTCCAGTGTCAGCTTATTTATCTTCAAGGACGGTCACCTTATTGATCACTACATCTTCTTCCGGGCGGTCGTTGCGGTCGGTCTTGACCCGCTGGATCTTGTCCACCACGTCCATGCCTTCCAACACCTCGCCGAAGACGGTATATTCCCCGTCCAGATGGGGCGTGCCGCCCACGGTGGTATAGGCCTTCACCTGTTCGGGCGTGAACTGGAAGCGCAGCTTGCCGGCCATCTCCTTCTCGGCCTGCTCTATCAGCTCGTCCTGGAGCTTCATCAGGCCTTCCTGGTCGCCTTCGCGCCGCATCTTATAGATGTCCTTCATGTGCTTCTGAGCCAAGGCATTGAAGGCACTTTGCAAGTGCATCTGGTTGATCTGCTCCTCCATGCTCAGCAGCGACTGGTCGTTGTAGACCTTGCCCGTCACGATGTAGAACTGGCAGCCCGACGACTCCTTCTTCGGATTCACATTGTCTCCCTGGCGGGCGGCAGACAAGGCGCCGCGCTTGTGGAAGTACTGGGGATAGACAAACTCGGCAGGAATGGTGTAGCCCACGTCTCCCCGGCCCAGGGACTGTCCCTTGGGCGCGTTCTTGCTCTGGGGGTCGCCCGCCTGGATCATGAAGTCCTTGATGACCCGGTGGAAGAGGGTGCCATTGTACGTGCCTTCCTGGGCCAGCTTGATGAAGTTGTCACGGTGTTTCGGCGTCTCGTTGTAGAGCTTCACCACGATGTCTCCCGCGGTGGTCTCAATCTTCAGTCTTGTTTCCATTTTTCCTTGGTTTGCTCCCGGCTTGCAGGCGGTCAGCCCACAGACCAGCAGGGTTAATATGACAATAATATTTCGCTTCATTTTCCTTTTTGTTTAATTTAAGCCTGCAAATATACGACTTTCAGCCAAAACCGCTTACCTTTGTCTGGCAAAAGAAACCTAAAGCGAGGACAATGAAATCCATTTTAATCGTAGAAGACGACATTACATACGGCATGATGCTGAAAACATGGCTGGGAAAGAAGGGATTCTCCGTGGCCTCGACCAGCAACGTAGCCCGTGCCCGCAAGCATATCGAGACGGAAAACGTGGACCTGATCCTATCCGACTTGCGCCTGCCCGACCACGAAGGCACCGACCTCCTCCGCTGGCTGACCGAGAACAAGCTCCCCATCCCGCTCATCATCATGACGGGCTACGCCGATATTCAATCTGCCGTACAGGCCATGAAACTGGGGGCCCGCGACTACATCGCCAAGCCCATCAATCCCGACGAACTGCTGAAAAAAATAGGTGAGGCACTGAATGCCTCCTCCCCCCGACTACCGGAATCCACGAATACCTCCACCACCGAGCCGACCGACTTCCTGGAAGGCGAGAGCGACGCAGCCCGCCAACTCTACAATTATGTCAAGCTGGTAGCGCCCACCAACATGTCTGTCCTCATCAACGGTGCCAGCGGCACCGGCAAGGAATACGTCGCCCACCGCATCCACCAACTGAGCAAGCGTGCCCATCGCCCCTTCATCGCCATCGACTGCGGCTCCATCCCCAAGGAGCTGGCCGCATCGGAATTCTTCGGCCATGTGAAAGGAGCCTTCACCGGTGCGCTGAACGACAAAACGGGTGCCTTTGTGGAAGCCAACGGCGGTACCATCTTCCTGGACGAAATAGGAAACCTGAGCTACGAAGTGCAAGTGCAACTGCTCCGCGCCTTGCAGGAACGGAAGATACGCCCCATCGGCTCCAACAAGGAGATTCAAGTGGACGTGCGCCTGGTGTCGGCCACCAACGAGAACCTGGAGCAAGCCATCGAGAAAGGCTCTTTCCGCGAGGACCTCTACCACCGCATCAATGAGTTCACCCTCCGCATCCCTGCACTGAAAGACCGCCGCGAAGACATCCTGCTCTTTGCCAACCTCTTCCTGGACCAGGCCAACCGTGAAATGAACAAGCAACTCATCGGTTTCGACAATCGTTCCTGCCAGTTGTTATTGGATTATACCTGGCCGGGCAACCTGCGACAAATGAAAAACATCATTCGGCGTGCCACCTTGCTGGCCACAGGTCCCTACATCACTCCCGATGAACTGAGCGAACTTAGCACCCGGAATGAAGCATACTCTTCGCCCGCCACCCTGCCTTTGCGTAACGAAGAGACAGAAAAACAACACATCATCGAAGCCCTGCGACAAACCGGGCATAACAAAAGCCGGGCTGCTATCCTCTTGGGCATTGATCGCAAGACGTTATACAACAAACTGAAGCTATATGGCATAGAGGTTTAAGACAAGAAATAGTGTGGAATAATTCCCCATCTCACTCCACACATTCCACAAGTTTCCACAGTCTACCCCTACCTATAAACAAAGAAATAGCTTTGGCACAGGATTTGAATAGTGATTTTAAGGAAAACGATGATTCTTAATCAAAACATACCCCTTTTGTTATTACGAATAAATGAGTTTTCACTAAAAAGTTAGTATTAGTAGCAGTCCTGTTTATGTTTGTTTGTGGTAAAACCGTTCCCTCCTTGTCTATTCTGGGGGAACGGTTTTTTATTTGAGTCACATTGAAGAAAACGTAGCTTCCAAAATCAAAGAGGGTGTGCCGAAACGCTGTCAGTAACCTAATTCTCCTTCAAGAAGGAGGGGATTGAAAACTTACTTGTGTTTCGACATGCCCTCGTCTTATATAGCATACTTTTTTACAAATACCATTCTATATTAATAATTAAATTAACATAACAAACGAAGACATTTAGGAGAAAACCATCTCTTAAGTGGGTGTATTATGACAAAAAAATATCAGATGACAAATCTCGCAAAATAATAATATTCAATGATATATATTATTTCATGTAAAGAATTTAATTCTTATCTGTCGTCCATTCGTTATCCCTTCGTTTCTCCTCTCTTTCTCCTCTCTTTTTGGTCTCTTTTTGGTCTCTTTCGGAAAGGGCGCAGAAAAGGATGCATAAAAGGTGTGCATAAGTTAATGAAAAACGCCGATGTATGGGAACAAATATTTACTTTATCCAAAATGAATGACAAGAGTTACGCTTTTTCGGAGAGAAATTTCTCGTTTTTTATGCCAACTGTCATCCACTAATCTCTTTATTTCAGTCCCGCCAGCGCCCTCTCATAACCCTCTGTCAGTTCCTGCATCACCTCGGCTACCGTCTGGATGCCTTTCCCCTTCAGCAGCGAAGCGATTTGTCCGATTTCCAGCTCTCCTTCGTCCAGGTTTCCTTCGAAGATACCCAGTTTGGCGCGTCCTTTCCCTAGTAGGGCACGGAGCTCGTCGGGAGTGGCGCCTGCATCCTCAGCTTTTGTAACACTGTCCAGGAACTTGCCTTTCACCAGACGGGTTGGAGCCAACTTTTTCAGCAACAGACGGGTGTCTCCCTCCTCCAGATGCAAACAATATTCTTTGAACACTTCGCTGGCCGAGCTCTCCGCGGTCAAGGCAAAACGGGTACCTATCTGCACGCCTTCTGCCCCCAAGACCTGCATGGCCAATATGGCCTCGCCCGTAGCGATGCCTCCGGCAGCAATCAAGGGAAGCTCCGTGGCCCGACGCACGGCGGGTATCAGGCAAAGCGTTGTAGTCTCCTCACGCCCGTTGTGGCCTCCGGCTTCAAAACCTTCCGCCACGATGGCATCCACTCCGGCTTCCTCCGCCTTCCTGGCAAAAGTAGAAGAGGACACCACGTGCACCACCGTTATGCCATGCGCGTGTAACCATCCCGTCCATTTCTTGGGACTTCCGGCGGAGGTGAACACAATCTTGACACCCTCATCCACCAGGAGTTGCATCACCTCATCTACCTGCGGATACATCAGGGGGAGATTCACGCCGAAAGGCTTCGACGTGGCAAGGTGGGTCTTTCGGATATGCTCGCGCAAGGTTTCGGGATGCATGGAACCTGCCCCCAACAAGCCCAATCCGCCGGCATTGCTCACAGCCGATGCCAATCGCCAACCACTGCACCACACCATGCCACCTTGGATAATGGGATGCTCTATACCAAATAAAGAAGTAATTCTATTGTCCATACCTTATTATTTATATTCATTTTCAATGAAACACTTTCGACATGCCAATGGTTTACTCCACAGACGGCTTTTCCTTATAATGCACCGTAATTGAATCTCCGTAAGCCTTCAACGCCTCCAGCGTGGCGGCCCGCCTCTTCTTGCCTTTGCGGTCCCAGAACTCCTTGGTGAAGATGGCCATAAAACTAAGTCCTGAAGGAGAGGGCGTCTCGGCCGCAATCTGCTCCATTCCACGCAAAATATTCTGCCGCCACGTAGGTTTGTCAATATCTATCTTGCACTGGCGGATAGGATCCCAATTATAGGGTGTATAACCCGTATAAGGGCGCAAGACTAAGCGGGACTTCTTTTCCTTCTCCGAAGGGGTATGAGGCAGGGTCTCGTCGAACTCCAACCAAGACTTTTCTTCCGAAGCCTTCGGCCGGCCGAAATTACGCTCCAACTCCTCCAAAGCATGGGGATTCAGCTTGATTTCCCCGTCTCCTTCCAATAAGCGTTGGAGACGCAAGGAGTCTTCCGGTGTCCAATCCTGGGCATAAAGCAGACTTATCAAGCCCACCAGCAGGCCGAATAAACAGACCAGAAACTTCATATGCGATGCAACTTGTCACCACCACATATAACCGCTTCCGCAGAGCGGTTCATCCCTACAAGGGTCAATGGTCCACATCGTCCGTGGCAACTTCCGGTTCTCCCACCAATGCCTATAACGGGCCACCGCATCCTTCACTTCTTCATCCGAAAGAAAATAGATGCCTTCATAATTGTCCGCATCCACGTGCACCATCTTACAGCCCATCGAAGCGTTATGCCCCAGCCGGATGGTCTCCACCGTCCAAAGCAGACATTCGCCCAAACGCAATTTTCCGCCGGCCGAATAGGATACCGGTGCCAGGGGGAAAGAAGGTATGACGCTCAGGTCGTCGGCATATTCCAACAACTTCCCTATATCCTGCATGGTAAACTTAGGCATACCGACAATGCCGTCCGGAGCAGAAGCCGCCAGATTTCCGTCTTTCAGCTGCTTCACAAAAAGCTCCACATCGGGATGCTCATAATCCAATACCTCTTCCGTACAGGAAGCAAACGGCAGGAAGAGAAGAACGATTCCTATCAGACATCCCCACCGATATAATTTTTCAATCCAGTTTTTCTTTTCCATAGTCCAATTCTGTTTAGAAGGCCATGCGCAAGCCACATAAGAGATTCAAGTTCGTCGGTCGCTCCGTATGCAGGGAGGGAGTGGAAGCATCCGTATCAAAATGATGGGATACGGTCGGCTCGGCAAACAAAGCCAGACGGTCGCTCATCTTGTAGCGCACACCCAATCCTGCCATCACAGAGCCTTGCACAGGCTCGGCATCGAAACCATTGTCCGGCGCACCCGCCACGCATTTCTCCACCGCTCCCCCGGCCAAAGCATAGAAATCCACCTTGGAATTTCCGGCCAATAAGATGTTCAGCCGCAGCGGGATGCCCAGCGTATGCCGGCTTTCTCCGTCTGCCTCAGCCAAGCGGCCATATTGCACGCCCGCCTCCAGTGAAAGCCGTTTGTTCAACTGATACTCCACGCCAAGCCCCACCGTCAACGGAGCGTGATAGTCTCCCTTGGGCAACGAGGTGCCCAAACCGGCCTTCAACGCCCAGCGGGAACTCTTCAGAAGCGTACTGCAATCCTCCATGGAAGCCTGCTCGTCCGAAGAAGCCGTCCACACCGACCGGTCTTCCCCGGCGGTAAAACCTTCTCCGGCCGGATGTAGGGAATAAGCTGTCCGCTTACGAGGCGGACGATGCCCATACTGACGCTGAGTAATGGTGATGGAAACATGCACCGACACCGGATCCTCTGCCGGGGCCTCTGCTTGCGCCACCGTCTTGCTCCAAACAGGCCGATGTACACCTCTATTTCCAATGGATTCCGCCTGCCGATGAACAGGCAAAGAAGAGACTTCCTCTCCCTCCTCCCCACCACCAAGTGCTTCGGAAGAAGCTGATGCTAAACGCCGCATCGTTTCGTTCTCCTCGGCAGGCGCGGGCTTCCACCACAAGAAAGTGGTAATCCCCACCCCCAGCAAGACCGAGGCCGCCACCATCCATCGGACAATCCGACGGGAAAGCACACGCCTCCTCTGTGTCGCCGGTGCAAAGGTGTCCAGTTCTTGCTCCAGCGCCTCCCAGAATCCGTCGCGTACCTCCATTTCCGTCTGCGACAAACGGCTCTTGAACAGATTGGTCAATTCATTATTTTCTCTCATGGGCCAGATATTCTTTGATTCGTTTTGCCAATATACTTTTTGCGCGAGACATTTGCGAGGTAGAAGAATGTTCTTTGATGTGAAGCAGGCCGGCAATCTCTTTATGCGATTTTTCCTCGAACACATAGAGGTTGAAGACGGTCCTGCATCCGTCGGGCAGCTCAGCCACGAACTTCATCAATACTTCTTCCGAAAGACGACCGCCGGCCTCGGCCAAGGTAGCCTCATCCGGGATATCCGGCATCTGCCCCTCCTCCACCGACAAATAGCTGAAGCGTTGCTCGCGCCGGAGGTAGTCGATGGCCTGCGTCACCATCACCCGGTGAACCCAAACCTCCAACGGACATTCGCCCCGGAAAGTGAAGTGCGTGAAGATTTTGATGAACCCGTCGTGCAACACGTCATGCGCGGCATCCATATCGCCCACATAACGGTAGCACACGGCCAGCATTTTCCTTGCATAGAGGGTATACAGAGCCTTTCGGGCGGAATCCTTCCCTGCCCGGCATCCTTCAACCAACTCTATTTCACTGTCCAATACCAAAATATTCTTTTCGAACGCCTCATCGCGCCGTTTATCCATTAGACGCAGCCCTTGAGAGAATGCTGCAAAGAAAAGTGTAAAAACAAGTTAAACTCCTTAGACTTTGGCGCGGATTACGCGGATCACACAGATAGAATAATCTTATGAATCCGTGCAATCCGCGTAATCCGCGCCTATCTAAATCTACGGAGGTCAGGCAGCCATCAGCAGGCCTTGAAGCTCATATCCAGCCCTTTGACGGAGTGCGTCAAGGCACCCACCGAGATGAAGTCCACGCCGCACTCGGCATAGTCGCGCAGGGTGTCGAACGTGATGCCGCCCGACGATTCGGTCTCATAGCGGCCACCCACCATCTCGACAGCCTTGCGGGTCAGCTCCGGCGTGAAGTTGTCAAACATGATGCGATCCACACCGCCCACGTTCAGCACTTGCTGCAACTCGTCGAGATTGCGCACCTCGATTTCTATCTTCAGGTCCTTGCCTTTCTCCTTGCAATACTCCTTGGCACGCAGGATGGCCTTGTCGATGCCTCCGGCAAAGTCCACATGATTGTCCTTCAGCAGAATCATGTCGAACAGGCCGATGCGGTGGTTGACGCCTCCGCCTATCTTCACGGCCATCTTCTCCAGGATGCGCATGCCGGGAGTCGTCTTGCGGGTGTCCAATACGCGGGTATGGGTGCCTTTCAGTTGCTCGGCATAGCGGTGTGTCATGGTGGCGATGCCGCTCATGCGCTGCATGATGTTCAGCATCAGGCGCTCCGTCTGAAGCAGGGATTGCACCTTGCCCTCCACCACCATGGGCACGTCGCCCGGCTTCACTTCCGAACCGTCGGGCATGAACACCTCCACCTTCAGCGTGGGGTCGAAGCGGCGGAAAACTTCCTTGGCCACCTCGATACCGGCCAGGATGCCCGGCTCCTTAATCAAGAGCTTGGACTTACCCATCTCCGTGGCGGGGATGCAGGACAACGTGGTGTGGTCGCCATCCCCTATGTCTTCTGCGAAAGCCAGGTCTATCAGCCTGTCTATCAATTCTTGTTCCTTAGTCATTGTTCTGTCTTATCTATCCTTATTTGATGTATGAAATACTTGTTTTGTATGCGCCGGAAAAAGCAGTTCACGCGGAAGAGGCCGTTGCCGGTCCTCAGCGTACCCACAATGAAGCTCGATTCGCCCCGCTTGCCCTGATGGTTCACGTCGAAGCCCTTCACCGGATTGCCGGAGAAGAAAGACGTCAGCGTTCCTTCCGCCTGCGCCTTGTCCGCGCTGACGGTCTTGTCCTGGATGGTCAGATCCACTTTCTCGCCCAAGTATCTGTTCAGGTCCTGAGGACTCCCCTTCTTGAGAGCCACAATCACCCCCACAGGCACGTCTTGCGCGAAAGCGAAGGTCAACCATACGAAGAGACTGGTCAATACTAAAACAATCCGCTTTCTCATGTTCCTAAGCATTAATAATGGACAAAGGTACACATTTCTTATAAATAACAAGAAAATAAGGCAAGAAAATGTGTATCTGCGGACAAAGTGCAAGCCTCCGCGAGAGAAAGGCATGACCTTTGCGAGAGAAAGACGGGGCCTTTGCGAGAGAAAGACAAGGCTTACACGGACACGAGCGGGGATACCCGCGAACACAAGCGGGGGCTCCCGCGAGCACGAGCAGGGATACCCGCCAATGTATCCCCGGGAATCTCCGGGCAAGGACGTGGATTATTTCATTTCTTTGTCGTATATTTGCAAAAATATTCTCCGACACCGTATGAAGACAACCCTACTTGTAGTGGGCCGCACGGTCGAGCCCCATTTCATCGCCGCCATCGACGACTACATCCAGCGCACGCGCCGCTACCTGACGTTCGACGTGGAGGTCATCCCCGAACTGAAGAACACCAAGAGTCTCTCCACCGACGTACAGAAGGAGAAGGAGGCCGACCTCATCCTGAAGGCACTCCAGCCGGGCGACGTGGTGGTGCTTCTGGACGAAGGCGGGCGGGAGATGCGCTCGGTGGAATTTGCGGAGTACATGCGGCGGAAGATGAACACGGTCAGCCGCCGGCTGGTCTTCGTGGTGGGCGGCCCCTACGGCTTCTCCCGGCGGGTGTACGACGCGGCGCAGGAGAAAATCTCCCTCTCGCGCATGACGTTCTCCCACCAGATGGTGCGCCTCATCTTCGTGGAGCAACTCTACCGGGCGATGAGCATTCTGCACGGAAGCCCGTATCACCACGAATAAAGCAGGGGCAGGCTATGAATTGTGAAAATAATGCCGTATTTTTGTCGATTATCATTTAACTCATACTACACAATGAACAAACAAGACCTACGAATCGTATATATGGGCACCCCCGACTTTGCGGTGGAGGCCCTGCGCTGCCTGGTGGAAGGCGGCTACAACGTGGTGGGCGTCATCACCATGCCCGATAAGCCTGCCGGACGCGGACACAAGCTGCAGCAATCGCCCGTCAAGCAATATGCGCTGGCTCACAATCTGCCCATCTTGCAGCCGGAGAAGCTGAAGGATGAAACCTTCCTCGAGCAACTCCGTGCGTGGCAGGCCGACTTGCAGATAGTCGTTGCCTTCCGGATGCTGCCCGAGGTGGTGTGGGCCATGCCGCGCCTGGGCACGTTCAACCTGCACGCCTCCCTCCTGCCGCAATACCGCGGCGCCGCACCCATCAACTGGGCTGTCATCAACGGAGATACGGAGACGGGGGTCACCACCTTCTTCCTCAAGCATGAGATTGACACCGGCGAGGTCATCCGCCAGGAGCGCGTGCCCATTGCCGATACGGACGATGCGGGCACCGTGCACGACCGCCTGATGCTGCTCGGCGGCCGTGTGGTGACGGAGACGGTAGATGCCATCCTGGACGGCAGCGTCACTTCCATCCCCCAGGAGCAGATGACAGCGGCCGAACCCCTGCGCCCCGCCCCGAAGATATTCAAGGATACCTGCCGCATCGACTGGAGCCGCCCCGTCAAGCAGGTGTATGACTTCATCCGCGGCCTCGCACCCTATCCCGCTGCCTGGACAGAGCTTCACCAGCCCGGCCAGGCACCCGTCGTACTGAAGGTGTTCGAGGCGGAGAAACTGCCCGGTGCGCATGGCCTGCCCGTGGGCACGGTGCTGACCGACGGCAAGACCTACCTCCGCGTGGCTGCCGCCGACGGGTTGGTGGGCCTCCGCTCGCTGCAACTGCCCGGCAAGAAGCGGCTGCATGTGGACGAACTCTTGCGCGGCTTCCGCCTGGCGGAGCCGGCGCGGGTGGAGTAACCCTTTCTTTTAATTTTCAACTTTCAATTTTCAATGTTTATGAAGCCCATCATCTCTCCTTCCATCCTCTCCGCCAACTTCAGTGACCTGGCCGGCGAGATGGATATGCTCAACCGTAGTGAGGCCGACTGGATACACCTGGACATCATGGACGGGGTCTTTGTGCCTAACATCTCCTTTGGCTTCCCCGTATTGAAGCATGTAGCCCGCCTGACCCATAAGCCGCTGGACGTCCACCTGATGATTGTCCAGCCCGAGAAGTTCATCCCCGAGGTGAAGGCCTTGGGCACGCACGTGATGAACGTGCACTATGAGGCCTGTCCGCACCTGCACCGCGTGGTGCAGCAGATCCGCGATGCCGGCATGCAGCCGGCCGTCACCATCAATCCGGCCACGCCCGTATCCCTGCTGAAGGATATCGTGGGCGACCTGTATATGGTGCTGGTGATGGGCGTCAACCCCGGCTTCGGCGGACAGAAGTTCATCGACCACACCGTGGACAAGGTGCGCGAGCTGCGCGACTTGCTGACCCAGACGGGCTCGGAGGCCCTCATCGAGGTGGACGGCGGGGTCAATCTGGAGACAGGCGCCCGGCTGGTGGAAGCCGGGGCGGACATCCTGGTGGTGGGCAACGCGGTATTCTCGGCCACTGACCCCATGAAGGCCATCTGGGCGCTGAAGAATCTCTGACCGTGTGGACGGAGGTGTCGGAAGCCCTGCGGCGGCAGCCTTTCCTGAGGTTGCTGCTGCCATTGCTGGCAGGGATTGTGGGAGGGGATGCCTTCCCTCACCCCTTGCCGTGGGGATGCTTCTGGTGCCTCTCGGCGGGTGGCGTGGGGCTGCTGTACGGATGCCACCGGCGTATGCGGACAAGGCTTTATGGGATTGTCGCGGTGCTGCTGCTGGCTTTCTTCGGCTTCCAGCAGGCAGCCGTGCAACGCTCTTCCGTGGCTTGCGACTTCCCTTCTGCGGAGGCCACCTATCGGGTGCGAATTGTAGAGCCGCCCGTGGACAAGGAGCGCAGCCGCCTTTGCCCCGCGCGTGTGTCGGGTGTTTTTGTGGGCGATACCTTCCGTGTCGAGGCGCGTCCGCCCTTGTTTCTCCTGTATTTTCCCAAGGACTCCGCCTCCGCCCGTTTGCGCCGGGGCGACGAATTGCTGCTCTCTGCCCGCCTTTCTCCCCCGCGCAACCCGGGCAATCCCGACGAGTTCGACTACGAGCGCTTCCTCTGCCGGCGTGGCGGAAGCGGCACGACCTACGTGCCTGCGGGCCGCTGGCAGGTGGTGGGGCATGACTCTACGCGCACCTTCCGTCAGGCTGCGTTGGATTACCGCACCAAGGTCATTGCCCTCTACCGGCGCCTGGGCTTCCGGGGAGACGAGCTGAGCGTGCTGTCCGCCTTGACCGTGGGCGAACAAGACGACCTCAGTGAAGATGTGCTGGAGACCTACTCCGTCTCCGGCGCGATGCACGTGCTGTCATTGTCGGGGTTGCACATCGGCTTTCTGTATGTTCTTTTCGTATTCCTTCTCCGTCCCTTGTGGAGGCAGTGGCGTTGGCTGCAGGTGCCGCTGATGTTCGGCATTGTGCTTGCCTTGTGGGCGTTTGCCTTCTTCACCGGCCTGGCCTCGCCGGTGGTGCGTTCGGTCACGATGTGCTCCTTCCTGGCGTTGGCCTCCCTGCAATCCGAGCGGCTGCTGACGATGAACTCCCTGCTGGCCGCCGCCTTCCTGATGTTGCTCGCGCGGCCCTTGTGGCTGTTCGAGGTCAGCTTCCAGCTGTCCTTCCTTTCGCTGGCCGCCATCTTGCTTTTGCAACCTCCGCTGTATCGGCTTTGGACGCCCCGCAACCGACTGTTGCGCTATGCCTGGGGATTGATAACGGTGTCCGTCGCGGCGCAGGTGGGCACGGCGCCCTTGGTGTTGCTATATTTCGGCCGCTTCTCCACCCACTTCCTGCTCAGCAATCTGTGGGTGGTGCCGCTGGCTTCGCTGATACTCTATGCGGCGGTGTTGCTGCTCTTGCTCACGCCGTTTCCCGCTCTCCAGGCTGCTTTTGCGGGGATGTTGGATCGCCTGGTATTCTTGCAGAATGAGGGTTTGCGGGGCATCACGCGGTTGCCCTACGCTTCCTTCGACAACATTTGGGTGGACGGCGTGGAGGTGGTTTTGTTTTATCTTTTCTTAGGATGCCTGTATGCCTGCCTCTGCTGGTTCACGCCCCGCCGGGTGAAGTGGATGCTCATCTCCCTCCTGGCCTTGGTGTCGTGGCAGGCAGTCTCCCTGCTCGCCTCCCGTCCGGAGCCGGGCATTGCCTTCTACCATGTCAACCGTGCCCCTGCCGTGCATTGCCTGACGGCGGGTTCCCGCTCCTGGCTGGTGGGCACGGACACCCTGCCCGACGTGCGGCGCATCGCCCGCTCGCTGGAGACCCACTGGCGACACTTGCGGCTGACGCCTCCCCTGCCTGTGGCCGATGGCTATGCCGATGCCAACCTTGCCGTGGACAACGGTTTATTGCAGTATGGAGGCCTGCGCATCTGCATCCTGCACGATGACCGCTGGGCGAATAAGTCCGCCTCCGTCCCCCTGCCGGTGGATTACCTCTATGTCTGCCGGGGCTACAAAGGCACCTTGGCCGATTTGGACCGTCTCTTTGCCGTGCGCTTCGTGGTGTTTGACGCCTCCTTCACGGGCTTCTATAGCCGTCGGCTGGAGGAAGAATGCCTCCAGCGGGGGATTCCTTGCCATGCCTTAGACAAGGAGGGAGCATTGTGGGTGCCGATGGCGGGACTCCGCGGGAGGGATAGGGTTACTTCGGATATGTGACTATGCATATCCGTTGAAATAAATTTAATTTTTAACACTATTCTTTTGGTTACTCCAAAGGTTAGGAGTAACTTTGCACGGTTATTTAAGGAAAACCTAAATAACGTGAACAAGCAATAACAACAGTAGGAACGATCATGGCGCAAACCTTCCGAATCTATTCCATAGCATTATTGGTGTGCCTTTTTCAAATATCGCACATCTCTGCAGTCCCCGTCTTCCCCACTCCGGAAGAGGCCGGGCAGGACACTGCTATCCTTTTCCGCTTTGTGCCCGGCAAGCGGATGTTCTTCTCGCCCTATGGCGGCAACGATGTATCCATCCGCCGGGCGGCTGCGTTGATAGCGCAACACCGCGAGGCCATCGAGGCGGGTCACGCCTATGTGTCGGTCCGCGGCTTCTGCGGCTCCTTCGGCACGCGGGCGGCCAATTTAGCTGCGGCCAAGAACCGCACCAACCAGGTGAAGTCCTGGTTCATCACCCATCACGGCATGAAGGAGGAGTACTACCGCACCCGCAATTCCACCTATTCTTATAATGGCATCAAGGACGTAGTGGCCCTGGTAGGCATCGAATATGTCGAGGGCTACGAGCCGCCGCGCCCGCCGGTACAGCTGCCGGTCGAGGCCGATACAGTGGCAATAGCCCCCAAAGATACCCTCTCCGCTCTGGCCGGGGCCGACACCCTGGCACCCGTGGAGACCGCCGAAGTGCTGGAGCCTGCCCCGGTCTTGGAATCTGCCGAGACTGTGGAGAATATGCCTGTCGAGCGCGAGTATGTCTTCACCCCCTGGTACCTCAAGAGCAACCTGGTGTATGACGCCGTGCTGATGCCCTCGCTGGAGGTGGCCTACCGCTTCAACGACCGCTGGTCGGCCGGCGTGGAGGGCAACATGGCGTGGTGGCACAACAACGGCAAGCACAAGTACTACCAGCTGGCCACCATCATCCCCGAGGCGCGCTACTGGTTCAAGCCGCAGGGCAACCGCCGGGGCCACTACGTGGGCCTCTTCTTCGGCGGCGGATGGTACGACCTGGAGAACGGCGACCGCGGCTACAAGGGCGAAGGCATCCTGGCAGGCGTGAGCTACGGCTACATGTTCCCCGTGGGCAAGTACTTCGCCTTCGAGGCGGGCATCGGCGTGGGAGTCATGCACACCTGGTACGAGGAATACCTGCCCATCGACGGGCACTACGTCTACCAGCAGAGCAGCCGCCTGAACTACTTCGGGCCGCTGAAGTTAAAGTTTGCATTGGTATGGAACATCGGCCGCTGGGCGGAGAAAGGAGGCAAGCGATGAAACGGTTCAAGCCCTATTTCTTACTTCTTAATTTTTCATTTTTCATTTTCCTGACGGGCTGCCGCAAGGACCTGTGCTACAACCACGACGAACACTCCTTCTCGGTGAAGGTGGACATCGTGGCCGACTGGGAGCAAGAGTGGGAGCGCATGCATGATATGGACTGGGAGCAGAACTGGCTGGAGGACTTCAGCTGCGGATACGACGACTTGCGCCCCGAGGTGGCCGACGGCATCCGTGCCCTGGTCTATGCCGACGAGGGCGGCGACTATAGCGAATACAACCTGGAGTCCACCGGCGGACGCCTGCCCATGCAGGAGGGCACCAACACCCTGCTGTTCTACAACAACGATACGGAATACATCGTCTTCAGCGACCTGGACGCCTCGGCTTCGGCCTCGGCCACCACGCGCACCCGCACCCGCTCCACCTTCACCGGCACGGGGGCCCATGCGGAAGAGCGCACCATCAACGAGCCGGACATACTGTATGGCACGTACATCGATGAATACGTGGCCGAGCGCACGGTGGAGCCCGTGGAACTGCTGCTGACCATGCGCCCGCTGGTCTACACCTACGTGGTGCGCTACGAATTCAGCCACGGCCTGGAATACGTGGCGTTGGCACGCGGTGCCCTGGCCGGCATGGCGGAGAGCGTCTACCTGCAGGACGGCCACACGGACGAGGCAGCCGCCACCGTGCTCTACGACTGCACGCTGGAGAGCTACGGCGCCGAGGCACAGGTACAGACCTTCGGCGTGCCCAACTACCCGGGCGAGGGCTACACCCGCGCCGACCGTCCCTACACGCTGAACCTGGAAGTGCGCCTGACCAACGGCAAGATACTGGATTATGAATTTGACGTGACTGCCCAAGTGGAGGCACAGCCCCGTGGCGGTGTCATCATCGTGCAGGACATCGAGGTGTCCGACGAGGACGGCACGGCCGGCAGTGGCGGCTTCGATGTGGACGTAGAAGGCTGGGGAGAATACATCGACATCCCCCTGCCCCTGGATTAAGCGAGAGAGATTTATTCAATAATATGTTTTACTTAAATTTTGATGGATTATGAAGAAAAGTTTATTTGTGCTTGGTATGGCTGTAGCAGCCTTGGCAAGCTGTACGAATGAAGAGGTGACGGAGATTGCTCAAAGGCAATGCCATCGGGTTTAATACCTTTGTAAATAACAATACAAAGGCTGTTACTCCTGTAGAATCTTTGACAAGTGATTTCTATGTATTTGGTAATTTTGGTACTGACCAATCTACATGGACAGGACAGGTGTTCAATAACGAATTGAGCACAGAGCGCTATTATTGGCAGCAAGGTAATTACTATCGTTTTGGTGCATATGCAAACGGAGCTAATGGGAAAATAGACAACGCTAAATTTATTGCGAGCACGCAAACATTGGAGTTTGAAAGCTATACCCCTGATGATGCAAAAGACTTGGTTGCAGCTATTGGTACAGGTGATGCTTCTGCAAGCATTCCTGCTGACAAGGTTTCCTTATCATTTAGTCACATGTTAGCTCAAGTCGGCTTCACATTTAAGACACAAGATGGTGATGAATATACCATTGCGATTTCTGATATCAAGATACTTAAGGCTGTTAAGACTGCAAAGGGTACTTTTACGCCTTCAGAAATTAAGTGGGAAGGAACAGCAGAAACTGATGCAGCATATACTTATGAAAACATAGCGGACATTGCAGACGGCAAGGATCATCAACAATATAAATTGGTTATTCCTCAGCCCCTTCCTTCTGATAACAACAAGATTCAAGTGACTTTTAAAGCTGCTATCAGTGGCGCGGGCTTGACTGCTGGACCTACTAATGAGAAAGTGTTCACATTGGATTTGACTTCTCCTGATACGGAAGGTTGGAAGCCGGGTTATTGCTACAATTATACTGCCACTGTCAATGGCTCAAATATCAATGACCAGTTGAAGCCAATTGAATTTACAGTAACAAGCGTTGCTGGTTGGCAGAATGCTACTATGGGTGATGATGGAACAATTCTTCCTACTGATTAATAAACAAGCTATATCAAACCATAGCAGGTAACTCAATTCTCCTCCTCCGGGGAGGAGGAGTACCCGAAGGGGGAGGTGGTAGCGGCTATAAAGAGTTGTTTATACTTTCTCTACCACCCCGCCCGTTGGGCACCAACCCCCTCCGGACTCCCCCGTTATCGGGGGAGAGCAACCTCCCAGGAGGAGGGGAATTGATTACCCATCAACCTGTTTATAAATAGAATAACAACCATGTGCAGCATTTACGATTTACTCAAAATAGCTTCTGACAAGGATGCACGTTTGACCCACAAACTGATGCGGGATCTGCCCGGTTTCGAGCAAATTCCTCGTTCCGTCGATGGTGTATTATATAAACAAGCCTATGCGACCACGCTGCTGGATAACATTCCCGTCACGGTGGTTGACCTCGACGAGCACTATCCGGGCACGGGCGCCTTTTACGTGAGCACAGACAAGAGCCTGCAGAATTTCGATGGAAGCGTGCGAACCGTGGCGGAGCTATGTGCAAAGCTGGAAGAGATAATGCTGGCATACAGCGAAGACCTGCAAAAGATACAACGCTTGCACCCGTAGACTTATTAAAGGAATAAGGGAATTTCCCTTATCGTAAACAACAAGTAATTCATTCACTTAACCGTATAGGAGAACCAACTTATGGCCCAACTGAAATACACCCTCGACCTCAATCTGAAGGCCTATCCCAACGAGCTGACGCCCGATGTGGACAACGACTACACCGTCAAGGTGCACACCCAGAGCACCCCGCTGACCCAGGACGACATCGCCGACTCCGTGGCCGAGCGCCTGGCCGAAGAGCCCGCCAAGGTGCGCAGCATCCTCAACATCTTCTTCGAAGAAGTCAGCCTCGCCGTCGCCAGCGGCTACTGCGTCTCCACCGACGCCTTCTACGCCCGCCCCGTGGCCACCGGCGTGGTGCTGGAGAGCGAGCTGTCCCAGCCCGTCGACCGCGACGAGGTCCGTGTCTACGCTTCCTTCCGTCAAGGCCCCGCCGTGACCGAGGCCCTTCAGCGGGCCAAACTGCAATATTTCCTCCAGCCCGCCACCACCGGCCCCTACATCGCCGGCATGACCAGCGCCTTCATCGACGCGCAGACCAAGGCCCCCGCCCCGCTGGCCGCCTCGGAGATGGTGGTCCTGACGGGCAACGGCCTGAAGCTGGTGGGCGACGACCCCACGGTGGGCATCACCCTCACCTCCGTCAGCAACCCCGACACCACGTTCTTCATCCCCGCATCCAAAGTCTCACCCAACCAGCCCAAGAAGCTGCAGTTCGTGCTGCCTGCCGGAGTGACCGAGGGCGAATGGACGGTGCAGGTGACCACCTGCTATGCCGGAGGAAAATATCAGACGAAAGAACCGCGTACCTTTATCCTTCCGCACCCCATCACGGTGGGCGAAGTGTCCGAACCTACGCAACCCGGCGGTGGTGAGGAAGAAGGCGAGGAAGGCACCTATGGATAACCCCGGGCATAAGGACTACAGACGCGGACAGGGCGGCGGGCGCGGCTTTTCATTTTCTACGCAACTGATTCGTGCCATCCGCGGCTTCCGCGTCTGACTATCCACTACGTCCACGAAGACATACTCATTCAGCAGACCGTTAAATACCCGTTTAACGGACGATTAAATACCCGTTTAACGGACCGTTAAATAGTCATTTAAACGACGTTTAAATAGGGTATTTAAATGACGTTTAAATAGGGTATTTAAACGACACCAAAATAAAAATCCGTACAAAAAACGATTCAAGCAATAATGATGAACAAGATACAACATTTCCCCTCCCGCCTGTGGCGTCTCCTCGCCCTGGCCCTTCCGCTGGCCGCCTGCACCTCCGAGGTGACGGACGAGGCCCTGCCGGGCAGTGCGTCGCCCATCACGTTCCGCACGGCGGAGGTGACGAAGGCGGTGGTGACCGGTTTCAACGATGGCGATGCCTTTTCTGTGTGGGGCTGGTATGATAACGGCGCTACAAATGTATTTGATGATGTGACTGTGACGAACAGTAACGGCTCATGGACATACTCGCCCTATCAGTATTGGATTGCCGGGAAGTCGTATCGGTTCTATGCGGTGTATCCGACAGCGGTAAAAACTGAGGTTGCCGAGGATGGAACGATTACCGTTACGGATTTTGATGCCTCGAAGACCGGAAAGGATGCTGTGGACTTGATGACGGCACAGAGCGGGGAGATGAGCGGAAGTAGTCCGGAGTTGGTGGCATTTACGTTTAATCATGCTCTTACCCGTTTGTCTTTTGCCATCAAGTTGGCCGATGATATGCCTGCAGGTTATAAAGTAAGTGTCAATAATTTGTCATTCAGGGCTTACTCTCAAGGAAATATGACGCAAAGTATAAACTCCGACGCAAGCTGGTCAGTTGTCGATAAATCTCTAAAAAACTATGAAATCGGGAGTGAGACATTGCAAAATCATCCCGATATAATAGCCACAGGAGCAACTAATGAAGCGGTAAACATAACTGAAAATCATGATTTATTAATGATACCTCAAGATATGGTTGACCAAGTTCATTACGTCCATATAAGTTATAAGCTGGAAAATAACAAGCCTGCGACAGATCCAGCTTATCAGTTCTTGGAGAATGAGGTGGATATTCCTTTGACAAACGCATCGGTCACGTCATGGGGAGCAGGCGAAGCATTGGCCTATACCATCATTATCAGTCCTCAACATATTGCGTTGGTGCTTACGGTTGGTGATTGGATGGATGGTAATTCCGGCTATGAAGATATTGATATGGAATAAACGAAAGAAACTTATGGAAACGAGAAGAGCATTTATAGGCATGGCTTGTCTGTTGCTGGGAGTATTGTTGTTTTCCGCTTGCCAAAAAGATGAATTGCTTGAGGATATTTCCTGGCAGACGGAAGATAATCAGATTTGGTTAAGTATGAATTTGCCAGAGACAGACGATATTGTAGTGACGCGTGCTGAAGCTACCGAGTTGGAAAAAAACATATATATAGTCCGTTTGCTGGCTTTTGATAGCAATCAGAATTGCTTTTACAATAAAGAAGTTTATAATGGTTATGATACCAAAACTCCTTATCAGGCCTCTCAGGCTTTGGGCTTGATGAAGCAAACAGGAGCTGAATATACCAGTTGTACCATTTGGGTTATCGCCAATGCCGGCGTTTGGGAAGGGGCTTCTTCTTTTGACTTTGAAACGGTGAAAACTCTTTCAGATTTGGAGAATGCCTATGGTTATCGTTTGTTGCAGGGAAGTCAATTGTCTCAACGTGATTGCCTGGCTATGACAGGCAAAGCAGAAGGAGTCAACATGACCCAGCCCACCTCAATAGACAACCCTGTTTCAATCAGCATGGAGCGCGTGATGGCCAGGGTAACCTTTACGATAGACGTGCCGAATGGTAATTTGGAGTTCTATTTTAATGAATGGTCGGTGGAAAGTTTGCCGCGTTATTCCTATGTACTTCCCCATGACGCTGACTGGGCCGATGATAATACCTCTCCTGCTGGTTATGATCTATATTATCCTACCAATAACACAGAAACACAGCTTGTAAGATACGATATAGGAGAGTGGTTGTCAGATATGGAGCCCAAAACCTATGGCTTTTATACTTATGAGAATCGGCGTGGCAATAGGAGTGCGTCACCTAATCCGGATAATCTGCAAGGCGAAGCCGGCGATTATGCAGAGGATATCAAAGGACTTACAGATAACTCCAACAGTCCGAAATTTAAAACATTATATGCTCCGGATGACGCATCATTTATTACTTTGTCCGGACTGATACGTGAGAAGGATACGCAGAATGTCACTTCCTTTGCTTATAAAATAGCTTTGGGAGCCAACAATACAAATGACTATAATCTGTTGCGCAATCACAATTATATCTATAACATACATATCAATGGCGTACATTATGATGACATTACGGTAGATGCTTTCGATTCGCGGGTTCATAAAGGTTATGCCCTGCAAATTACTGCCCCGTATTGTGAGAGTGTGGATGCTCATTATGACAAGCGGTATCTGAATATTCTGGCTTCTGCCGGTAAGGTAGATTTGCAATTATATCCTACGCAAGCAGATGCGGAAGCCGGTACGAACCCGCTGACAAGTGATTCTTGGATTGTTTTGTCCGAAAAGGATACGTATAATATAGATATTGATCCGGACGAAAGCACAGGGAAATCATTTAGCTATGCGGATGTAGACAGCAAAACTCTTTATATCTATACGGATGAGAATGTTTCTACGCAATCCCGTTCTGCTGTGCTGAAAGTAACGCATACTCCTGCGCCGGAGAGTTCAGAGATTGTCAATGACCCGGTGATACGCTATTACACTTACACTCAAGCCGGATTGATAGAAGTGAATGGTGTATATGTCGAGAGCTATGAGGAATACGGAATGAACCTGACTGTTGACCCGGATGTGCATGCGGTTGCAGGTTTGCAGTGGGGATGGCATGGAACACTTATCGGGGTTTATGATTCTGATACGGGTTTTGATAATACACAAACGATTATTGGTACTGATGGAAATCCGGGGAACTTTGAAGAAAGTTCTTTGTATAATGACTATGCTGCACGGTATTGTTATTATAAAAATAAGCGGAATGAACTCGGTCAAGTAATAGAAAATAATTGGTATTTGCCGGCTATTAATGAATTAATGCCATTAACAAGCGCTGTAACAGCTACCTCAGCAATATGGTCTCCAGAAACTATGATTGATAAGACTTATTGGAGTTCAAGTGTGCCGACAAGGAATGAAGTCGAAACAAATCCTTTTCAATCTTGGTATGACAATGCAACTTGGGATAAGATTATAGCGGGCATTGTATATGTGGCATGGGAACTTTTATTTAGGGATTGGGTTGAAAATCCAAATGGAGATTATTATTATACTAAAGTAGCCAAAGCTGCAGAAAATGGTGAAGAAGCAATGGACAATCGAGGGGAATCGGAAGGATATGACCTTTCTACTTACTATAGAAGACTTGAAACGCATAATGTACGTGCCGTGCGCAAGGCCCCTCAAAATCCATAATAAAACCTTGTGCCGCCGTGAGGCGCCACCGCACCTCCGCCTATGCGAGGCGGGGTTGCACTCTTGCAGCAATGCAAGATACCGTTTGTTTGTTTTGTTTGCGGGGCTGTCCGAGGACGGGCAGCCCCATTCTTTTGCAGAAAGCGGAGGGGAGCGTCGCTTATGTCCCAAACTTTTTGTATTTTTGCCTCCTCATTCCAAAAAGACATCCGTAATGCTGAGCAAGATTATCAAACAAGCTGACATAGACCACTTTGCCAAGTGGGTGGAGCGTGGCGAGAAGTTCGTCATCGTGTCCCACATCTCGCCCGACGGCGATGCCATCGGCTCCTCGCTGGGGCTGTGGCACTTCCTCTGTTCGCAGGACAAGACGGCCACGGTCATCGTGCCCAATGCCTTCCCCGACTTCCTGAAGTGGATGCCGGGCAGCAAGGATATCCTGCAGTATGACAAGTACAAGGATTTTGCCGACCGGCTCATTGCCGAGGCCGACGTGATCTGTTGCCTGGACTTCAACGCCATCCACCGCATCGACGCGATGGGCGACGCCGTGCTGGCCTCGCCGGCCCGCAAGATTCTCGTGGACCATCACTTGGACCCGGAACAGTTTGCGGAGATCATCATCTCGCACCCGGAGATCTCCTCCACGTCCGAGCTGGTGTTCCGCCTCATCTGCCGCATGGGCTACTTCAACGAAATCACCAAGGAGGGGGCCGAATGCATCTACACGGGCATGATGACGGACACGGGCGGCTTCACCTACAACTCCAACAACCGCGAAATCTATTTCATCATCAGCGAGCTGCTGACCAAGGGCATTGACAAGGACGCGATCTACCGCAAGGTGTTCAACACCTATTCCGAGAGCCGCCTGCGCCTGATGGGCTATGTCCTCAGCCAGATGCGCGTCTACACGGACTGCCGCGCCGCGCTCATCACGCTGACCAAGAAGGAGCAGCGCCGCTTCAACTATATCCGGGGCGACAGCGAGGGCTTTGTCAACATCCCGCTGAGCATCAAGAACGTGGTGCTGTCCTGCTTCCTGCGCGAGGACACGGAGAAGCCGATGATCAAGATCTCGCTCCGCTCGGTGGGCGACTTCCCCTGCAACCGGCTGGCAGCCGAGTTCTTCAACGGGGGCGGGCATCTCAATGCCTCGGGCGGCGAGTTCTACGGCACCCTGGAGGAGGCCCGGGAGCTCTTCGAGGCGGCCTTGGCGGAGTATAAGCCAATGCTTATCGAGGCCAAATCCTAAAACCCCGTCGGGAAAGGTTAAAAGATACGAACATTAGCGGCGTATCCTTCTGCGTTTCCCCGAAATCAGATACTTTTGTCGCATAATTCAGATAGACAGATAATGAAGAAACTTACCTTATTCTTTTTGGCAGTGATGGCACTCTGTATGGGCTTCCAGGCGTGTGATGACACCATGACCTATGCCGAGATGAAAGAAAGAGAAGATGATGCCATCGGTGCCTTCCTCAGGGACAGTAATATCGTGGTGATCTCGCAGAGCGAATTCTATGCGCAGGACTCCGTCACGGATGTCAGCCGCAATGAGTTCGTGCAACTGGCCAGCGGCGTCTACATGCAGATTGTGGACCGGGGCATCGAGGGAGACACGGTGAAGAACAACGACGAGATCATCGTCCGTTTCACCGAATATAACATCCTGGACAACTACCTGACGTATTCCAACCTGGGAGTGCCCACCATCGTGGACAGTTTCCGCTATACGGAGTCTTCCTCTTCCATTGCGGGCATCTTCATGGGAGAGAGCTATTATTCCTATATCTTCGGCAGCACGGCTGTACCCGCCGGCTGGCTGGTGCCTTGGGATTATATCTGCAACCGGGCGCATGTGAAGCTGATCATTCCCTCGGACATGGGCAGCAGCACGGCCATGAGCGCGGTAGTCCCCTATTATTATGACATCCGTTATCAGATTTATTGATTTGCCAATCCTTTAAAAACAAAAGCATATGACACTAATCAAATCCATTTCAGGCATCCGCGGCACCATCGGCGGAAAGGCCGGCGAGGGATTGAACCCGCTGGATATCGTGAAATTCACGTCTGCCTACGCAACCCTGATCCGCAAGACTTGCACGGTAAAGAGTAATAAAATCGTAGTGGGGCGCGATGCCCGCCTCTCCGGCGAAATGGTGAAGAACGTGGTGGTCGGCACCCTGATGGGCATGGGCTGGGATGTGGTAGACATCGACCTGGCTTCGACTCCCACCACCGAGCTGGCCGTGACCATGGAAGGTGCCAGCGGAGGTATCATCCTGACCGCCTCGCACAATCCCAAACAATGGAACGCCCTGAAGCTGCTGAACGAGAAGGGCGAGTTCCTCAACAAGGAGGAGGGCAACGAAGTGTTGCGCATCGCCGAGGCCGAAGCCTTCGAGTATGCCGAGGTAGACCGCCTGGGCACGTACCGCAAAGACTTGTCGTATAATCAAAAGCACATAGACAGTGTCCTAGCACTGGACCTGGTGGATGTGGAGGCTATCCGCAAGGCCGACTTCCACGTGGCCATCGACTGTGTCAACTCGGTGGGAGGCATCATCCTGCCCGAGCTGCTGAAGCAGTTGGGCGTGCAGCACGTGGAACAACTCTACTGCGAGCCTACCGGCAACTTCCAGCACAATCCCGAACCCCTGGAGCGTAACCTGAGCGACATCATGGGCCTGATGGCGAAGGGCGGCAACGATGTGGCCTTTGTGGTAGACCCCGACGTGGACCGTCTGGCCATCATCTGCGAGGACGGCCGCATGTATGGCGAGGAATATACGTTGGTCAGCGTGGCCGACTATGTGCTGAAGCATACGCCCGGCACCACGGTATCCAACCTCAGCTCGACCCGTGCCCTGCGGGATGTGACGGCCCGTTATGGTCAGTCTTACTACGCTTCTGCCGTGGGCGAGGTGAACGTGACGACCAAGATGAAGGAAGTGGGTGCCGTCATCGGCGGCGAAGGCAACGGCGGTGTCATCTATCCGGCCAGCCACTATGGACGCGACGCACTGGTGGGCATTGCCCTCTTCTTGAGCCACCTGGCACACGAAGGAAAGAAGGTGAGCGAGCTGCGTGCCACCTACCCCGCCTACTTCATGGCCAAGAACCGGGTGGACCTGACGCCCGACACCGATGTGGATGCCATCCTGGCCAAGGTGAAAGAGCTTTATAAGAAGGAGCAGATAACGGACATCGACGGCGTGAAGATTGACTTCCCCGACAAGTGGGTACACCTGCGCAAGAGCAATACGGAACCCATCATCCGCGTGTATAGCGAGGCATCCACCCAGGAGCAGGCAGAAGAGATTGGCCGCCAGGTGATGAAAGTGATAGAGGATTTGGCTCGTTAAGGGGCTGTCCATTTATAGAAAAAGGAGCGGATGAAAAAGCAGGGCAACACCCACTTTTTCATCCGCTCCGTCATTTCCCGGGGGAATGAATACCTTATTGCAGGGTTCTCAGGATATTGTTCATGGCACGCAGCAAGTTCTCCTCTTTTTCGTCCTCCAACATTTTCTGCACCCGTTGGAGGTCTTCCAGGGTGATGGGATGCTGGCAGAGCTCATTGTATTTCATGAAACCCTCCTTGTCTTTCTGCAGGAGACATATGGTGGCCAGCTTTTCGTTGATGCCATAGAAGTTCGGATCTAACTGTCTGGCATTCTCGAAAGCTTTCCGTCCTTGTTTCAGTCCGCCATTCTCCAGGCAGGCTATGCCGATTTCATACCAGGTGAGGGCGGTGGGAGAATAGTGCAGGGCCCTTTCCCAGCATTGCTCGCACTTGTCGTAGTTCTTTTCCTGAAAGTACATTTTCCCTTCCAGCAGGTAGGCCTCCACGTCTTCGGGGTCTTCTTCGTGCGCTTTCTTCCAGTATTGGTTGGACTTCCGTTTCTGTCCCATCTTGCGCAGGCAGAAGGCCGTATTGGCATAAAGCATGGAGAGGGTGATGATGGCATCCCCTTCTTCGTAGTCGTAATGGTCCAAGGCGTTTTGCAGGTGCTGGTAGGCTTCTTCCCACGCCGCCTCGGCGATGTACCCCAAGCCGATGAATGTATCGACGAAACTGTCGGACACCGCGCCCAGCCTGGCAGCCTCCCGGAAGCATTCCAATGCCTTCTCATCATTGTGCAGGTAGAAGTAGGCGTGGCCTTTCATGATGCAGGCGTCCGCAAATTCTTCATCCGACACGATGGCATAGTCACAGGCCTCGATGGTTTTGTCGTACATCTGCTTGTCGAAGTAACAGCGCGCCAGGCCGTACCAGTAGGGAGCCGAATAGGGATTCATGTCTATCAGCTTGTTGTAGCGTTCCATGGCTTCGTCTCCTCGGCCTACGCCGTAGAGTGAATCGGCCAGTACGCCCAAGAAAGCCTCGTCATCTTCATAACGTCCGATGCCGGTTTCCAGCCATTTCAATGCCTCTTCGGGCAGGCGGGCATTGATGTACATATAGGCCACGTTTGTCATCAGTTCCAGGCTCGGGGCTTCTCCGTTGCGCACGAGGGTGCCGAGCAACTGTTTGGCTTCCTTCTCCTTGCCCAGGATGATGTATATCTGTGCTTGCAGGATTTTGACTTCCGGTATCCGGTCGCTCAGGCCGTCCACGATGTTTTGCGCGGAGACGGTGTCGTAGTCGTCCAGGTATAAGTAGGCTTGCTCGACCAGCAAGGCAGTGCTGCCCGGATGTAGCTTCAGGCCATACTCCACTATTTCCATGGCCTGATTGGGGTATTGCCGGATGCTATACCAGTCGGCCACGTCGGCTATATCCTCCGCATCCATGTAAATGCTGCGGTTCTCGGCCTTGGCTCTCTCGTATTGTTCGGCCAGTTCCGCCAATTCTCTGTCTCGTCCCGATAGCAGGTTTTTGTTTATCATAGAGGTTTTTTCTAATGCTTAACGGCTACAAAAATAGGAAAAAGAAATCGGAAGTGCTTCGGCTAATGCTGAAAAAAATAAGTCTCTGTATTTCCCGGCGAAAAAACTTGCATACCTCAAACCTTTGTCCCACCTTTGCACCCGCAAAATATGGGATAGCGTTTTGTAATCCTCATCGGAGGGCCGAAGATAAGTGCCGGATAAGATGACTGGGTAAAACCAATCAGCTTGTCCGGCAATTTTGTATAATATATATAATAGGTATAAGACGTATGCAGAAAGAACTTGATTTGACGCAGGGCAGTGTGCCCCGCGTGTTGCTTCAGTTTGCCATGCCCTATCTGCTGGCCAATATCTTGCAGGCCTTGTATGGCGGTGCCGACCTGTTTGTGGTGGGGCAGTTTGACGATGCGGCCAGTGTGGCGGGCGTAGCCATCGGCAGCCAGGTGATGCAGACGGTCACGGGCATCATCCTGGGACTGACCACGGGCATCACCGTGCTGATAGGCATTGCCACCGGGGCGCGCAACTATCGCGAGCTGGCCTCCATCATCGGCTCGTCCGTCTGGCTGTTCGGCATCGTGGGCGTATGTCTGACATTGCTCATGACAATCTTGCACAATCCGATTGCCTTGTTAATGCATACGCCCGTCGAGGCCCTGCGCGACACGGAGCATTACCTGCTCATCTGTTCGCTGGGCATCCCGTTCATCATCGGCTACAATGTTGTGTGCGGCATCCTGCGCGGCTTGGGCGATTCGCGTACGCCGCTCTACTTCGTGGCGTTGGCTTGCGTCATCAATATCTTGCTGGACTTCCTGCTGGTGGGCGGCTTCCATCTGCGGGCCATGGGAGCGGCCATCGCCACGGTAGCCTCGCAAGGCATCAGCTTCCTGACAGCCTTGTGGTATCTGCATCGCCGAGGCTTCCGCTTCGAGTTCACGCGCCGGGATATCCGGCTGGACGGACGGCTGTCCAAGCGGGTCTTGACCTTGGGCGCTCCCATTGCCTTGCAGGATGCGCTGATCAACATCTCTTTCCTGATCATTACGGTCATTGTCAACGGGATGGGGGTCATTGCCTCGGCCGGACTGGGCGTGGTGGAGAAGATCATCATCTTTGCCATGTTGCCGCCGGCGGCTATGTCCTCTGCCATTGCTGCCATGACGGCGCAGAACTATGGGGCAGGCCTGACCGAGCGCATGAACCGTTGCCTGTGGTCGGGTATCGGCATGGCCCTGGTGTTCGGCATCAGCTTCTGTATCTATGCTCAGTTCCTGCCGGACACGCTGACCGGCATCTTCACGAACGAGGAAGCCGTCATCAAGATGGGCTCGGGCTATCTGCACGGCTATAGCATCGACTGCATCATGGTCAGCTTCGTCTTCTGCATCAACTCCTACTTTAGCGGACAGGGCAATTCGCTGTTTCCCATGATACATAGCCTGATAGCGACCTTCCTCTTCCGTATTCCCCTGTCGTGGCTGTTCAGCCTGATAGACCCGACGTCCCTCTTCTGGATGGGATTCGCCTCGCCGCTCGCCACGCTGGCTTCGTTGGTGATATGCTTCTGGTATATGCGGCGGAGGGCAGGCAGGCGGTGATGGACGGCGTGTGTGCCAGTATGACACACACGTCCTTCTCATTTCAAATATTGTATGGGATTTAGATAGAACATCTTCTGCCAGCCTAAGGGAGATGAATCTATCCGCCAAGGATAAGGAATAAACGTTCCGATTGCATAATGCAGATGCGCCGGTGTTGTGGCGGCATTTCCCGTATTGCCTACCGTGCCTATTTCGGTATCGTTCCCTACCAAGGAAAATGCCGAGGTGCGTACTTCGTCCAGATGTGCGTAATAATGAAGCCGCCATTTCGGCCCCAACACCAACACTATGTTTCCGCCTTTCCCAAGACTTCCCGTAAACAGGACAATGCCCCTGGTGGCAGCATGTATGCTTGTTCCCCGTTTGGCAAAGATGTCCACCCCTTTGTGCACGATGGAGCTTCCCCAAGGATGATACCAGAATGTTTGCAGATTAAAGTCCGCGTTTGTCGCCCCCTGCACCGGCATCTCCAGACTTTGCGGGATTAGCAAGGGTATTACAATGATTGCCAGCAGGATGATTCCTAGCTTTTTGGTCTTTTTGTAGCCGTGGATATATCGCATAGCACATTCAGTTTGGTACAAAATTAGATAGCATTCGGTGAATAAACAATCTTTTCACCGAATAATATCGGTGAATATATAGGCTTTCACCGTGTCTGCCGGTTTCGGCTGGCAAGCACATAGGGCCAACCATCCTATGATTGCATATAAAACATATTTCATCACGCTATTTTCCAATGAGTTGTATTATGCTCTCGATTTTTCGCTCCAGACCTTGTTTAGAGAGGTTAATGTCGATTTCTCAGGATATCTTTGTTATCAATTGTAAATCTGCTTCCACAAAGGCTCCTGTTCCCAATTAGAAGAAAAACCTAACAAGCGTGGTTGAACCACAGGATATTCCTCTAAAAGCCGTTTGAAATCGTGAACAAAAGTATTGTCAAGAGAAATAGAGTTAAGCCAATACACCATATAGCAAAGTTGCGGATATAGGGTCTGTTCCTGAAAAGAAAAGTCTGTTATCCACGCATTGGGCATACGCTTTGGCATTTTAGGTTTAATAGGGAAAACTCGGTTTAGAAGCCTTGAATGATGAGCGCAACAGTTACGAAGCACAGCAAGACATTCCAACCAACTTCTCAAAAACTTGTGATGATTTAATCCAAACTCTCTTGCTACAGCGTGTTTAGCTGCGGCATCTGAAAAGTTGGAATAAAGTTTGGAAAGCGTACCCATAGAAACGACTTCTAGGGTTTTCCATACAGGTGGAAGATCAGGTTCGCTATATTTACGAAAATGCTCAACGATGAAATCGTCATGGGAACGGGAAACCTCTTTACGAATAACAGCCAGGTTTGCCGTGAAACGGGTTTTATTTGTAGCATATTGCTCATCCATAAACCAGAATGCGCCGAAATCATGGGCGAAATGTTTGATTATTTTAGTACGGACGGAAATTTCAATGGTTTGAATTGCTGCAAATAGTAAAGCCCGAAGTTGTTTATCAAAAGAATAAAGTTTAACAACATCTGCAAAACGGCTACCCTCTTTAAATAGGTGTGTAGCATGGTCTTTCTCCAAGTGTCTCCAATAACTGGCAAGGCGAAAATAGCTAATGATGTCAAAGGTTTCTTTTGCTAATTGGACATCATCGATAAGCAAACCTCTCTGCTTAAGAATTTCGATTTGCTGCTCTGTCGTTATGGCTTGATGTGTGTATCTTGCTCCCATAAAATAAAAATGTCCCGCTGGGTACGCTGATCTTACGGGAAGCGGGCGGGATTTGTTGCGACAAAGATAATCACTCTTTTTAAAATGAGCAAGAGTAGTCTTGAAAATTTT
>DXBX01000025.1 GCA_019116285.1 Candidatus Bacteroides merdigallinarum | reverse complement strand
ATAACTTTGCTTTCGGTGATCATAGCGACTATTGTTTGTAAATCTTTGTAATTCAGCACTATAAAGATACAACAATTTTCGCTAATCACCAATTTTACAAGTACTTATAATTCATCGAACTCACGTTAATTAAGAGAGAATTTATGAAAAGAAAACTAATGCTTTTTTGGACCTTTCTCTGTATGAGTATAGGTCTGATGATGGCTCAAAACTCTACGGTGACGGGTATCGTCACTTCCGAAGAGGACGGCGAGCCTGTAGTGGGAGCATCAGTGTCGGTAGTGGGCACTTCCCGAGGAACCATTACGGACATCGATGGCAAGTTCTCCATCTCCAACGTGCCAAGTTCGGCGAAGTCCCTGCGCGTCTCCTTCATCGGCATGGAGACACAGGACGTGGACATCAAGCCCGGCACCATCCGGGTGATGCTCCGCTCGAATGCAGAATTGCTGGACGAGGTGATGGTGGTAGCCTTCGGCACCCAGAAGAAGAGCGCCTTCACCGGTTCGGCCACCGTGGTGAAAAGTGAGGACCTGGAAAAGAAAATCACGACCAACGTGCAAGATGCATTGGTGGGCACAACGCCGGGTCTGCAGATGCGCGGCAGCACGGGTACCCCGGGCAGCAGCGGCAGCATCAACATCCGAGGCATCGCCTCCATGCAGGCCAGTACCAACCCGCTGATCATCGTGGACGGTGCGCCCTATGACGCCTCGCTGAGCAACATCCCGCAGAGCGACATCGAGTCTGTCACGGTGCTGAAAGACGCAGCCTCCGCAGCCTTGTATGGTGCGCGTGGTGCAGCCGGCGTCATCCTGATCACGACCAAGAGCGGTAAGTCGCAAAAGGCGCAAATCAGCGTGGACGTGAAGTGGGGTTCCAACAGCCGCGCCGTGCAGGACTATGAGACCATCAAGGATCCGGCCTTGTACTATGAGACCGTATATAGCCAGTATTATAACTATTACTTCTACGAACAAGGGCAAAGCATGGCTGCCGCCAATGCCAATGCCAACACGACGATGCTGAACCATCTGGTCTATAATATATATAATGTACCCGACGGCGAATACCTTATCGGCACCAACGGCCGCATCAATCCCAACGCTACCCTGGGACGTACCTATGAGGCCAACGGCGAGACCTATTACCTCATCAACGACGACTGGCGCGACGCCGCCTACAAGAACGCCCTGCGCCAGGAATACACCGTGAACGTGAACGGCGCGCTGGGCACGCAAGGTTCATACTACGCCAGCCTGGGCTACCTGGACGAAGACGGTATCATCGACTATTCGGGTTTCAAACGTTTTACGGCACGCTTTAAGGCCGACTACCAGGCCAAACCTTGGCTGAAACTGGGTGCCAATGTGGGCTATGTCAACTCCACCACGGAGTCCAACCCGAATCTGGACGGAAGCACCGGGGCGAACAACCTGATGTACTACGCCTCCATGGTGGGTCCCATCTATCCCATCTACGTGCGCGTACTGGACGAGAACGGCAATCCGGTCATCCGTACAGACGCCAACGGCAATCCGCAGTATGACTACGGTGTGGCTTCCGTCAGCTACCCCGGTCTGAGCCGTCCTTTCGGTACGAACGGTAACCCCTTGGGCGACAACCGTTATAACGAGCAGACCAGCAAGAGACAGCAACTGAACGGCACCTTCTCCGCCGACATCACCCTGACGGACTTCCTGAAGTTCAACGCCACGAGCACCATTAACTGGGGACATACCAACTACTCGAAATACGCCAACATGCTGTATGGTTCGAGCGCAGGTGTCAACGGCCAGATAGACAAGAGCCAGACAGATGTGTTCCGACAGAATCATGTGCAGACGCTGACTTACCTGGACCAATTCGGCAAGCACAACCTGAACGTGATGCTGGGTCATGAGTATTATGACACAAAGACCACCTATCTGTATGCCTACGCACAAGGTCTGTTCACGCCGGACATTCCGGAAATCAGCGGCGCGGCCAATCCGGTCAGCTCCGACTCTTATACGACTGAATACAACGTGGAAGGCTACTTCGGCAGTATCCAGTACAACTATGACGACAGGTATTTCGCTTCCGCTTCCTACCGCCGCGATGCCTCCTCGCGCTTTGCCAAGGAGAACCGCTGGGGTAACTTCTGGTCGTTCGGTACGGCCTGGCTCATCAACAAAGAGGAATGGTTCGACGTGGACTGGGTGGACGAACTGAAAGTGAAATTCTCCGTCGGCCAGCAGGGTAATGACGGCATCGACAACTGGGCCTATGTGGACATGTACACCCTGAGTGCCGCATCGGACACCCAGATGGCCGCCAACTTCTGGCGTATGGGTAACCCGGACATCACCTGGGAAACGACGACCAACTACAACGTCGGCCTGGAATTCGCCCTCTTCGGCAACCGCCTGAGCGGTAGCATCGACTACTATAACAAGAAGACCACCGACTTGCTGTTCTGGCTCTCCATTCCGGAATCGGCCGGTTCCCGCGGCTACTATGGCAACATCGGCGACATCCGCAACTCGGGTGTGGAACTCAGCCTGCAAGGCACCCTCATCCGTACGCGGAACCTCGAATGGACGGCGCAATTCAACATCGCCCACAACAGGGACAAAATCCTCTCGCTGCCGGCCTCGAAAATCGGCGACCGCGGCGGATATACCGACAGTAACAAGTGGTACCGCGTGGGCGGCTCGCTCTACAACTATATGCTGGCCGACTATGCCGGCGTGAACGAACACGGTGAAGCCCTCTACTGGGTGGATGCCAGCATGGTGGATGCCAACGGAACCGTCAATACAGACCGTCCGTCCAAGAACCGCGACTACACCACGACCAACATGAACAACGCCAGCCTGTATGAGCAAGGCAGCAGCATGCCTGATGCATTCGGCGGCTTCAGCACCACGTTCTCGGCCTACGGCTTTGATGTATCCGCTTCGTTCGACTACCAGATTGGCGGCCACATCTACGACTATGGCTACCAGAGCCTGATGGGCAACATCTCTACCTCGGGCTCGGCCAGCAACGCCATCCATGTGGACATGCTGAAGGCCTGGACGCCCAACAATACGTCCAGCGACATTCCCCGCGCTACGTACATGGACCAGTACACCACGGCCCGCTCCAACCGTTGGCTGACCAACGCCAGCTACCTGAACTTCCAATCATTCACCGTGGGCTACACCCTGCCCAAGCGCTGGACCAGCCACCTGGGCGTGGACAAGCTGCGTCTCTATGCCTCCGGACAGAACCTGTGCTTCTGGTCGGCACGCAAGGGCCTCGACCCGCGCTATTCGTTCGGCGAGAACACCAGCATCAGCGTCTATTCACCGATGCGCACCATCATGGGTGGCATCCAACTGACATTCTAACTTTTAAGTATGGAAAGGAATAACAACATGAAAAGAATTTTCAAGATAAGTACCCTGGCAACCCTGTCCTTGGCACTGACCATGAGCGGTTGCATCAAGGAGATTGACCCCCAGCAAGGCTATGCTACTTCCGGCCAGGCGGGCAATGCTCCCGGCGCGTTCGACAACTTCGTGACCGCCATTACCAACCAGCTGACCAGCAGCTACAGCTTCGGCCCTGCAGACTATCCTTGGGACTATGGCTATCCCACGTTCTTCCTGATGCGCGATGCCATGGGACAAGATATGCCCTTGGAGGACGATGGACACAACTGGTATTTGAACTGGTATTCCTGTGGCACCGGACTGGGTCCCCAATACCTGTATTGCCAGATTCCGTGGACTTATTATTACAGTTATATCAAGAGTTGTAACGATGTCATCACGATGGCCGGTCCGGAGCCGTCTGAAGCACACCGCTCGGGTGCGGGCATAGCCTACGCCATGCGCGCCTTCTTCTACATGGACCTGGCACGAATGTTTGCCACCAAAAGTTATGCCATCGACCCGCAGGCAGAGACAGTTCCCCTGGTACTGGAAACGACTGACCTGAATGCCCTTGCCAATAACCCGCGTGCCACCAACGAACAGATGTGGACACAGATTATCGCCGACCTCGACAGAGCTGAATCCTACCTGGAGGGCTACACGCGACCGGACAAATACACACCCGACCTCTCCGTGGTGTATGGTCTGAAAGCCCGTGCATACCTGACGATGGAGAACTGGCCTCAGGCCGAGGAGTATGCCCGCCTGGCCCAGCAAGGCTATTCGGCTCTGACTGCCGAGCAGTATCTGGACCGCACGAACGGCTTCAATTCCTCCACGGCTAACAATTCGTGGATGTTCGCCGTGACCTACAAATCGACGGACCTGGTGATGCAAATCAATGATGCGGACTCCAGTTGGGGCTCGCAGATGATTCCTGAAGTGTCCGCTTCAGGTATGGGGTATGCCGCCAACTATGGTGCTCCCAAACGCATCGATTACCATCTCTACCAGACGATTCCTGCTACGGACTGCCGCAAGATGTGTTACGTGGACTTTGCCATCGACGAGATGGATGAAGCGTCCGCCTTGGCTGCATTGAGTGAATATTCGGATGTACCGGAAGATTTGATAACTGCCGCAACCGCCACAACTTCCAAAGCAATAGGCGGTATTTCCGTGAAGTTCCGTCCGGCCAACGGCAACCATACTAACCAATATGAAGCTTTCTGTGTGGCCGTCCCGCTGATGCGCGTGGAAGAAATGCAGCTGATAGAGGCCGAAGCTGCCGGTATGCAGGACGAGGCACGCGGCATCCAACTGCTGACCGCTTTCGCCCAGACACGCGACCCGCAATATACCTATGGCACGCACTTCGAGACCTACGGCAGCACCTATGCCAATTCGTTCCGCAACGAGGTGTGGTGGCAACGCCGCGTGGAGTTCTGGGGTGAAGGCCTGGCCACGTTCGACATCAAACGTCTGGACAAAGGCGTCATCCGCAATTATGCAGGCACCAACCATCCGGAAGGTTACCGCTGGAACGTGGGTGGCTATAACACAACGGACGGCAGCACCTATCCCGACTGGATGAACCTCTGCATCGTGCAGACAGAGACTAACAACAACAGTGCTTGCTCGCAGAATCCCACGCCCATCATGCCGACGCAGGATTCGCCCGAGTATAACTGGTAACCATCGTTCAACCCATTAAAAAGGAATTATGACAATGAAAAAGAAACTATTCGCATACCTGCTGGCACTTGCCGGCATGGCTACCTTCTCTGCTTGTACGGAGGAGGCAGGCACGGAACCGGGCGGCGACTCGCAGCCTTCCGTGGTGCTTTACCAATACACCATCAGTGCCGGCGAAGGGGATTATAATCCCGATAATGACACGCATCTGCGTGTGGCAGTCAATAATCAAGTATCCGACATATATTACCTGGCCGAACCGACCGAAACGCACGATGCCTACATCGAGAGCAACGGCGAGGATGCCTACCGGCAGCATGTAGTGGACAACGGTACCCAAGCTACCGTAACAGACGGCGTGGCCGACATCTACGTCACAGGCCTGTTTGGCGCCTATACCATCACGGTGGTGGGCACGGGTCTCAACAATGCGCTTTGTTCGGCAAACGTGACTTTCTTCGGCTATACATGGAATACGTTGGCCACAGGTGGCGTAGTGGCTGCCCTGCTGGACGGTACGACTGAATACACCCTCATGCCGGGCTTCACCTTGCAGCAGCGGGATGATAATCCGAACTTCTACCGCATCCCGAACCTGTATGGAAACGGCTACCACCTGGTTATCCAGGCACAAGGTGAACCGGAGACGGAAGCAGGAGACTTCTTCCAGCAAGAGGGAGTCAGCTATCAGACCGTCACCTTGCAGACACTGGGCACACCGTATTCGTATGGAGACTACGGGCAAATATCCCTCTCGGATTATGCCACTTATTCGGGTAACCAAGACTACTTGTACTACAACCGCCTGTATGCCAATAATTATCTGTATGTGCAGAGCATTTACACGGTTTCAGCCGGTTACATCGTTCAAGGTTATGTACAGTTCATCCCGGATTGACAATCAGCATTTATTTCTGTCCTTACTGACAGATAATTTTGCCAATCAGGAAAAGAGACTATTCTCTCTGACAGCCGGGCGTCGGCCCGGTAAAGTTTAATTTTACATTATATGTTTCTTTACTGGATAAAGGGACAAAGGCCGGGTTTCTTCGTGAGAAGGAGCCCGGTTTTTTTTCGCATTTGTGCCCGAAGATTAGCCTCTAAAAGCAAAGAAACAAGCCATAAACCAAGGAAATCTGCACTTGTGCATAGTTTGCCATCCCGTTTTCGCAATGCAACAGTAGACAAAAGTTAAATTATAAAGATAAACGGGATGAATATCACGTATTTTATCCTATCTAAAAAATTTCTTGTTACTTTTGTGCAATAGGAAGTTGAATTACAATGAGCAAGAAAGACAAAGATATTGCACTCTTCGTGGCATTCTGCATTGAAGAATACGGGGTTACCAAGGGAATGACAAGCAAGCAAGTCTTTGACTTGTTTTCGCAATATGGTGTAACCGATTATCTCAGCAAGTGCTTTGAGCCGCTTCACACTCAAAGCCGCCAATGGCTGATAGCAGAGATAGATGAGTTTATTGGAATAAGGAAAAATAAAAAAGCATGAAGATATATCACGGCAGCTTAGAAGTGGTGGAGCACCCTATAATACTCCAGCCCAACCGTAAACTTGACTATGGTGAAGGATTCTATACCACAACCTCGGAGAAACAAGCCAAAGAATGGGCAGGAAGACGTATGCTCGAAAAACAGATGAGATGTGGATATGTGAACGTATATGAACTTGACGAGAAGAAATTATCGGAACTCAAAAGCCTCATTTTTTCAAAGCCAAGCAAGGAATGGGTAGAATTTGTTATGGCCAACAGAACTCAAAAGGGATTCACACACGACTATGACATCGTGTATGGTCCGGTCGCTAACGATAGAGTGTACCTCCAGTTTGGCTTGTATGAATCCGGTGCCATCAGTGCAGAAGCCCTTATCCGCGAATTAAAAACCTATAAGCTGGTTGACCAATATCTTTTCCACACGGAGAAGGCATTGACATCCCTACATTTTGTTGAAGCGACTAAAATCGAGAAATGACATGTTCCAGATAAATCAAAACAATCTCCACCTGCTCCTGCCAGGAAAGGTTAGTTGGCTGGTAGAATACCTGCACAACGATTACGGATTCACGCTGCAAGAATGCCTAAAACGCATTTATCATTCAAAACTCTATGAAAAGCTATCGACCGAAAGCACCAAATATTGGCATTTGGGGCCTGTGGACTTGTATGAAGAATTAAAAAGGGAATTATAGAAAAAATCCCGTGTCCTACCCCAAAGCTTTTAGAGAGATAGGAGTATATATGCTGGCAATTATTCTCAAAAGATAACCTTTACGAAGGTTGTAACCCATGAAAATTAGGGAAAATCTGCATTTTTGCTAGATTTTTTCGCAAAACATTTTGCCAATTCAAAAATAGTCTCTATCTTTGCACCCGCAAAACCAAACCAGAGAGGTTTGCCCAAGCGGAAACGCTTGAAATGTGGCCGGCCCCTTCGTCTATCGGTTAGGACGCAAGATTTTCATTCTTGAAAGGGGGGTTCGATTCCCCCAGGGGCTACAAAAAATTAAAAATAAACGAATTAAAAAGATTAGTCGAGATGGCAAATCACAAATCATCACTGAAGAGAATCAGACAGGAACAGAAGAGAAGACTTCACAACAGATACTACGCAAAGACGATGCGTAATGCTGTCCGCAAGCTTCGTGCTACTACGGATAAGGCTGCTGCAGTTGCGATGTATCCGGGTGTTGCCAAACTGTTGGATAAGCTGGCCAAGACCAATGTTATCCACAAGAACAAGGCAAGCAACTTGAAGTCGAAGCTGTCGCTCTACATCAACAAGCTAGCGTAAGGATATTAGTAGATATTCAGATAGGTACAGGTCAGGCTTTCTACGGAAAGTCTGACCTTTTTTGTATCTATGCTTCCGGAAAAGCGAATTAATCCGAGGGTTTTTCGCGGTTATCTCAGAGATTTTCACTACTTTTGCTCGGTTATTTGGAAATAGGTATTTAATCATATGACAGAAGAAGAAAAGATCATTGGCGAGAACAATTATTCGGCCAGCAACATCCAGGTGCTGGAAGGTTTGGAGGCCGTACGCAAGCGTCCCGCCATGTATATCGGAGACATCAGCGAGAATGGTTTGCACCACTTGGTATACGAGGTGGTGGACAACTCCATCGACGAGGCCATGGCCGGCTTCTGCGACCATATTGAGGTGACCATCAACGAGGACAACTCCATCACGGTGCAAGACAATGGCCGCGGCATTCCCGTGGATTTCCATGAGAAAGAAAAGAAATCGGCCCTGGAGGTCGTAATGACAGTTTTGCATGCGGGCGGCAAGTTCGACAAAGGCTCCTACAAGGTGTCCGGCGGCTTGCACGGCGTGGGTGTCTCCTGCGTCAACGCGCTTTCCACGCATATGACGACCCAGGTATTCCGCAACGGCAAGGTGTATCAGCAGGAATATGCCTGCGGCAAGCCCCTGTACGCCGTGAAGGAAGTGGGCACGTGTGACCCGGCCTTTACCGGCACGAAGCAGACTTTCTGGCCGGACGGAAGCATCTTCACCGTCACCGAATACAAGTATGCCACCCTGGAGAACCGCCTGCGCGAGCTGGCCTACCTCAACAAGGGCATCCGCATCACCCTGACCGACAAGCGCCAGCAGGATGAGGAGGGCAACTACGTAACTGAAATGTTTCACTCGGAGGAGGGCGTGAAGGAATTTGTGCGCTACCTAAACAGCAACAACACTCCTCTGTTCAACGACGTCATCTACCTGAATACGGAGAAGGCAGGCGTGCCCATCGAATGTGCCATCATGTACAACACGGGCTACCGCGAGAATCTCCATTCCTACGTCAACAACATCAATACAAAAGAAGGCGGTACACATGAGGCGGGCTTCCGCTCGGCCTTGACCCGTGTGCTCAAGAAATATGCCGATGACAACTGCTCCAAGGCACTGGAGAAAGCCAAGGTGGAAATCAGCGGCGAGGACTTCCGCGAAGGATTGATTGCCGTCATCTCCGTCAAGGTGGCCGAGCCCCAGTTCGAGGGACAGACCAAGACGAAGCTGGGCAACAACGAGGTGAGCGGTGCCGTCAACCAGGCTGTGGGCGAAGCACTCTCCAATTACCTGGAAGAGCATCCCAAAGAGGCAAAGCTCATCGTGGACAAGGTATTGCTGGCCGCCACGGCTCGTGTAGCTGCCAGAAAGGCACGCGAATCGGTGCAAAGGAAGTCGCCTATGGCCGGCGGAGGACTGCCCGGCAAGTTGGCCGACTGCTCCAGCAAGGATCCGGACGAATGCGAATTGTTCCTGGTGGAGGGTGACTCGGCAGGCGGCTCAGCCAAGCAAGGCAGAAACCGTATGTTCCAGGCCATTCTTCCCCTGCGCGGAAAGATATTGAACGTAGAGAAGGCCATGTGGCACAAGGCGTTCGAGAGCGACGAGGTGAACAACATCATCCAAGCCCTGGGCATCCGCTTCGGCGTGAACGGCGAGGAAAGCAAGGAGGCCAACATCGAGAAGCTGCGCTACAAGAAGATCATCATCATGACCGACGCCGATGTCGATGGCTCGCACATCGACACGCTGATCATGACGCTGTTCTTCCGCTACTTCCCGCAGGTCATTGAGCAGGGCTACTTATATATCGCCACTCCCCCGCTCTACCTCTGCACGAAGGGCAAGGTGAAGGAATACTGCTGGAACGACCAGCAGCGCCAACGCTTCATCGACACTTATGGCGGCGGTTCGGAGAATGCCATCCACACGCAACGCTACAAAGGTCTGGGTGAAATGAACCCCGAACAGCTGTGGGAGACGACCATGAACCCGGACAACCGCATGCTGAAGCAGGTGACCATCGAGAATGCCGCTGCCACGGACTACATCTTCTCCATGCTGATGGGCGAGGATGTGGAGCCGCGCCGCGAGTTCATCGAGAAGAATGCTACATATGCCAATATTGACGCATAACCCAGGGGAACAGAATTATCTCTTAACTCATATCTTACAAAATTACGCCGGACGGAAAGTTCCCCCCGTCCGGCGTTTTTTTTACCTGTCGCTGACATATGCCGACATGAGATACAAAGACCAACAGATTGCTTTCCGAGTGCTCAACTGATTGCTTCCCGCCTGTTCAACTGACGGCTGGGGGTAATGCTCAACTGACGGCTCAGGTTTAGTTCAGTTGATCATTTATATAACTAATAATCTGCGTATTAACAACAACTCTTCTCCGCAATTCTTGCCAAGAAAACTCACGAAGGCATATGAGTAATAGCTTCATGTACTTTCCTACGCTTCATCCTCCCGCAACTTCCAATACCCAGATTTGTTGCTGCCCACACGTTCAAGGAGGCCGGCGGCCTTCAAGACAAAGATATATTTCCTGATCATACGAACAGATAGGTTCAATTGTTTTCCTATCTCATCGGCAGAAGTTTTAGGATTAGCCCGCATCAAATTGAACACATTCCACGCTTGCAGAGGTATTTCTGGATAAAGAATTGATAGTTTATGGTGAACTTTATGATGAACTTTATCGTGAACTGATTCACTTTGTGTAACAATAGGCTCACCTTACGTTGATAATGTCTCGTACTTCATCCTCAGACAACGTATTGCCCTCTATGACCAACGAACTGTGAATGGTCTTGATGCGATTAGCCTTTCGTAAATGCAGTCCGTCAGCTTGCTCCAACCGGATGGCGTAACGCTCCGCCTGTGCGGCAATTTCCGCTATCATCCACGAGGACACCAAGCATGACATCAAAAGAATATATAGTTTTATATATACTTCAAGCGCCCTGGGAGATATACTGCGAGGGCAAAGTAAGCTAATTGCCTTTTTTGCGAAGAATTTCTCTCCATACATCCCCCTGATAAACAATTAATCATTACTTTTGCAGTGGAAAGTCCCTGCGGCGGCAGGACTTTCCGCTTTATTTTGAGTATTAATTAGCGTTTGCTATTTATTCTGAAAACGTTCCGGAAACTTGGCCGTGGAAAGAACTACAACAAGAATAAGTCGTGAACGTCCGTGTTGTAACGTGGACGTGACTTATCTGTTGTAGTGGGTTTGGCCAAGTACCCCGGAACGTGGATAAGTTACCGTCCACGTTTTCCATAGGTGCTTGGCTTCCCCGTTTTTCTTGTAGTAAATAGGATACGCATAAAATGTGATGTTTTATGCAAGACAGAAACAATCTGATCTCTTTTCTGCAAGTATACGGTATCTTACTTGTAGTGGCGGGGCATAGTGACTATGGTGCTCCCGCAGAACCACTATGGAGAGTATGGATTTATTCGTTCCATATGCCGTTGTTCATGTTTATTTCAGGTTTCCTATTGCGCTATGGAGTAGAAAGGAAGCAAGTGGCATTGGCTGATACGCCACTGTATGGCGGCAAAGGATTCATCTGGAAAAAAGTGAAACGGCTGTTGATTCCTTACGTGGTCATCAGTACGCTGGCTTTCTTCCCGAAAGCCTTACTCAGTCAGTTTGCCGCACGGCCGTTGGAGATTTCATTCTCCTCGTATGTCCGGATGTTGGTATATCCTTGGGACAATGTCATCATCTTCTTCTGGTTCCTGCCCACACTGTTTATTATCTTCTTGCTGGTGATGGCCGGGGCACGCTTGCTGAAAAATCTGGATAAGCCGGCATGGCATGGAATGCTCTTGGTAGCATTGGCACTCCTGCATATCTTCAATCCGTTGGAGGGCATTATGCTACTGAACCTGCAAGGCGTGATGGCCTATCTATTCTATTTCTGCTTAGGGTATTACTGCTGCCGATATCAAGTGGCAAAGCTGTTGGAAGGGAGAATCGGGATACCCGGCATTTTCCTGAGCGGTTTGTTGTCAATCCTGTTTGTGACTGTCGTTCCGTCCTTCATAGGAAAAGACATTCTGATGGCACTCAACGGCATCGCACTCAGTATCCTGCTGGGCAATCTGTATGTGGCGCGGCAATGGCACTTCCTCCACCATCTGTTCGGAGCGTCATACGCCATCTACCTGTTCTCTTGGTTTCCACAAGTGGCCTCGCAACAGGTATTCTTGGGTATCACCCATGCCCCGTGGCAGGTGGGCAGCCTCTTGGCGCTGGTGACAGGCGTTTATATTCCTTGGCTGATTTATAAATGGATTGTCCGACATAAAAAAGGACGTGTGGGGCGTTGGGTGGCGTTACTGACGGGACAGTGATGGGGAAAAGCCCATAAAACCCAAAATCTTATAGACACAGATGGCGCGGATAACGCGGATTCGCAATTATAGGATCCGTGTCATCCGCGCCATTCATGTCTAAAAGCATCACTCCACTCCCAAGTCCTTCATCGTCCTCGGCGCAGGCACGCCCGGCAGAGGCTTGCGGTCCTTCAGTTGCTCCAGAGCCACTTCGATGGCCTTCTCCAGCTGCTGGTCCACGCCGGCCTGCTCTTGGATGGGATCATTGTCGATGAGGATGTCGGGATCCACGCCGTGGTTCTCCACAATCCATTGGCCGGTCTTGGCATCGTAGTTGGTGAAGAAAGGCACGCGGATATCCGTGCCGTCCATGTAGGGCAGGGAACCGCTGATGCCCACAATGCCACCCCACGTGCGGGTGCCGATGACCGTGCCCAGCTTGTTGGCCTTGAAGCTCCAGGGGAAGAGGTCGCCGTCCGAAGCAGAGTATTTGTTGATGAGCAATACCTTGGGTCCGACCTGCGTGGCATCGGGAATGGTGCCAATCTTAGTGGAAGTACGCGACATGGTCATGCGGTAAGGCTTGCGGAGCAGACGCTCGATGATCATGGGCGATACGTTGCCGCCGCCGTTGGCACGGTCGTCGATAATCAAGGCTTCCTTGTCCAGCTGCGGATAGAAGTAGCGGGCAAATTCATTCAAGCCTTCGGGACCCATATCGGGGATGTAGATGTAGCCCACGCGGCCGTTGGTGGCTTCCTCCACGCGACGGATGTTCTTTTGCACCCAATTATAATGGTAGAGAGGATACTCGTTGTCCGTGGGTTTCACGATGACTTTCCTTGCACCTTGAGTGGAGGCCTTCGAATTGATGCCCAGCTCGGTGAACACGCCCGCCTTGCCGATGAGCAGTTGGTAGATATTCTTCACCGAAGCCGTGGACACCCCGTCGATGGACGTGATGTAGTCGCCTTCCCGGATGTCCATGCCCGGTTCGGTGAGGGGCGAACGGAGTTTCTCGCTATAGGGTGCGCCGGGCAGAATCTTGTCGATGCGGTAGAAACCGCTCTTCTCGTCGCGGCTCAGTTCGGCACCCAGCAGGCCCATGTCGATGCGTTCGGGCTTGGCGTATTCGCCCGGATTGACGTAGGCATGTCCGCAGGCCAGTTCGGCAATCATCTCGCCGATGATGTAGTTCAGGTCGAGGCGGGTCTTGGCGTAGGGCACCAGCACAGCATATTTCTCCTTGACGGCCTGCCAATCCACACCGTGCATATTGGCCACATAGAAGCCGTCGCGATAGGCACGCCAGGCTTCGTCGAAGATTTGTGCCCACTCCTTATTATAGTCGATGAAGGCTACCATATCTTCCAGACTTACCTCGTTGTCCAGCGAGACTTTCCCGGTAGACAATTCACCCACACAGAGGGAATTGCCGCGCATATACAGAGCCTTCTTGCTGCCGGCCACAGGTGCCATCAGAGCATTCTCGGCCACCAGTTCATCTTTCTGCTCCTTCAGGTCGAAAGCATGCGTACCGCCGTTGCCATAATACCACACAGTCTGTCCGTCGCTGTACAGGTTCCAATAGTTGCCGGCGGAGAGAGGGAGCTTGACGATGCGGCCCACGATGCCTTCAGGATCAATCTGCACAGATTTTTCCTCGGCTTGTGCACCTTTCTTCTTATCCTTGTCACCTTTTGCATTGGCCTTCTCTTTGTCTTGCGAAGGAGTGGTCACTGTCTCGTCTTCCGGCAGGAAGGGCGAAGGCGTGTCGTCCGTCAGCATGGCCAGGTAGATGCCGCCCATGCGGGTATAGACGTGGTTCCACTCCAAGCGGCCGTAAATGGGATTGAAGTCGCGGTCAGATTCAAAGACCAAGTACTTGCCGTCCGTGCTGAATACGGGCGACGAGGAGTTGTACCACTTCTCGGTGACAGCATATTCTTTCTTCGTACTCAAGTTATAGACATACACGACGGAGAAGTCGTTGGCTGCGGGTTTGGTATAGGTCAGCCAGCGGCTGTCCGGCGAGAAAGATACGTCGTAGAACTCCTGTTCGGGATTCTGCATTACGACGGTCTTCTGCTTGGAGACTATGTCCACCGTGACGATGCGGTTCTTGCGGTCGGTGTAGAGCAGGGTCTTGCTGTCCGGGCTCCAGCCGAAGTCGCGGATATAGGTGTCACTGCCCTGCGTCAACTGGATGGGGTCGCCGCCTTCGGCAGGTTGCAGGTAGATTTCCGTCTCGCCCGTGCGGTCGGAGATGTAGGCAATGTATTTGCCGTCGGGACTCCAATCCGCGCCACGCTCGTTGGCACCGGGGGTACGAGTGATGTTGCGCGTCACGCCACTCTTGGCAGGTACATCGAACACCTCGCCACGGGCAGTCACGGCCAGACGTTTGCCATCGGCACTGAGGCCAGCGGCAGTGACATAGTCGGATACCTGCTTGCGTTCGGTGCGGGCATATACATTCTCGGCATTGAGCGTGATGTGTATCTGCTCGGCTCGGCGCGTCTGCGGGTCGAAGCGGTAGAGGTAGCCGCCGTGCTCGTAGACAATCTGCTTGCCGTCCGTGCTGGGGAACTTGATGTCATAATCGGTATAGTCCGTGACCTTCTCCGTCTGCTTGGTAGCGGTGTGATAGACGAAAAGGTTCATGGTCTTATCGCGGTCGGAGATGAAGTAGATGTCGTCGCCAATCCACATGGGACAGATGTCCTGCGCCACGTTGTCCGTCAGGTTGTCCACCTTCTTGGCTTGCGGGTCGTAGAGCCAGATGTCGTCCGCCATGCCGCCACGGTAGTACTTCCAGTTGCGGAACTCGCGGAAGACGCGGTTGTAGGCCAACTGCTTGCCATCCGGAGAATAGTTACAGAAGCCACCTTCGGGCAGGGGAAGTGCCTGCGACATGCCTCCGTTGACAGGAGCTATCCACAATTTGCCTTCAAAGCCGTCGCCGATGCGGTTGCGGTAGACCACGCCTTCGCCATCCGGTGTCCAGGTCATCACGATGTTATTGGGACCCATGCGGTCGCCCACATCATCGCGGGCATTGGTGCTGGTATAGGTCAGGCGGCGCGGCTCTCCGCCGTCGGCAGGCATCACATAAACTTCGCGATTGCCGTCATATTCGCCGGTGAAGGCGATGGTCTTGCCGTCCGGCGAGAAGCGGGCAAAGAGTTCATAGCCGATGTGCGAGGTCAGGCGCCGGGCTTCGCCGCCCGTCAGGGGTGCTGTGTAGAGGTCGCCGGCATAGGTAAAGACCACGTCCGTCCCGTTCGTCGTGGGGAAGCGGAGCAGACGTGCCTCATCGTCGGCCTTCATCCCCGTGGCTACACTGAGAGCCAGCAGGGAAAAGAGGAATTGCTTCTTCATCATTACAGATATTGTTAAGTTTGGGTTTTGCCTCCACAAAGTTAGGATTTTAAAATGAGAATACATATACTACCATTCTCTTTTCCATGCTTGAAAAAGAAGATATACTGACTTGCCCCATGCAGTATATCTTCCCAAGCGATTTCAGTATATATAAAATGTCCGGGGAAGTATAACTCCCCCGCGTCCGGACTTGATTAATGGTTGTACCGCTGTACCCACAATGCCGTCCCCACAGTGCCAACCACGGAAATCACCAAGGTGGACAGGCAGCCGGACAATACCTTGTCCACACCCGCCAGCCTCATCACCCCGTGGGCCACCACCATCAGCACCGCCATCACCCGGAACACCCGGTAAAAGCAATCCGCCGTTTGCCGGGCCACCCTTTCGCGATGTTCTTTCGGAATGGTATAATACCCTGCCATTACCGAAGGGCTGCTCTTCACCCAGCGGCCAATGCCATAAAATAGCAAGGAATAGGCTATAACGAATATATCCATAAAGCCCAAACGGTCATAACATCCCTTGCTTCTTCAGTTCCTCCACCGCCGTTTCCAGTTCTTCATACCACTCCGCGCCGAACTTGCGGATGAGCGGCTCCTTCAGGAACTTGTAGACGGGCAGGTTCTCCTTCCGCCCCAGCAAGACCGCCGCCTTGCAGACGTCCCAACGGTTGTAGTTCACGCCCTTGAAGGTGCCGAAGTCCTTCACACGGATGGGATAAAGATGGCAGGACACGGGTTTGAGGAAGTCCGTCTTGCCTTCGCGGCACGCCTTCTCGATGGCGCAATAGCAACAGCCCTTTTCATCGTAACAGGTGAACACACAGTCCTTGCCGCCCACGATGGAAGTGACCAGGTCGCCTTCGGGGTCCACGTAGGCCACGCCCTGCTTGTCTATGATCTCCCGCGCCTCGGGCGACAGTTCGTCCCAGATGAGGGGCAGGAGTTCTTCTATCTTCTCCACTTCGTCCAATTCCAGGGGGGCACCCGCATCGCCCTCGATGCAGCAGGCGCCGCGGCAGGCACTGAGGTCGCAAAGGAACTTTTCTTTCAATACGTCGAAACTGACGATGACGTCTCCAACTTGCAGCATATAAAAGGAAATTAAATAAGGCGCGGATTACACGGATGGCCACGGATTCTTCCTCTTACAATGAGGAATCCGTGAAATCCGCGCAATCCGCGCCTATAACATTAGATAAGCATTACTTAATTAAGTCCTTGCCCGTCATGTCGGCCGGCTGAGCCAAGCCCATGATGTGCAGGATGGACGGAGCCACGTCGGCCAGCACGCCGTTCTCCACCTGGGCGTCCTTGTTCGTCGTCACGTAGACGAAGGGCACGGGGTTGAGCGAGTGGGCCGTGTTGGGCGTGCCGTCGGCGTTCAGGGCGTGGTCGGCATTGCCGTGGTCGGCGATGATGATGACCTCGTAGTCGTT
>DXBX01000024.1 GCA_019116285.1 Candidatus Bacteroides merdigallinarum | reverse complement strand
ATCGGACTTTGATTTGTTAGGTAATCTCATCCATGCCCACCAGCCTTATATCAAGTTTCTGTACGTCAGGCCAGATGTTTGCCGCCAGCTTCCTTCAGATTCCAACTCGCGTTGGACACCCTTGCTCTTGGCTATATACTTCCCACTATCGGGCGTGTTACGGACTTGCACCGATTAGAGAATGTTCATGCTGGGCGAACCGAAAAAGGCGGTAACCCCTTCATGCTGAGGGATTACCGCCTAATTATTTGCAAGTTAAGCGTTTATTATGCCTCTTCAATTGCAGCTTGTGCGGCCGCCAACCGTGCGATAGGCACACGATAAGGCGAACAGCTGACGTAATTCAAACCTACCTTGTGGCAGAACTTCACGGAGGAAGGCTCACCGCCATGCTCACCGCAAATACCACACTTCAAGTCGGGACGGACAGCACGGCCTTTTTCCGTAGCCATGCGGATGAGCTGGCCGACGCCATTCTGGTCGAGTACCTGGAAGGGATCTACCTTCAGGATCTTCTTCTCCAGATAGATGGGGAGGAAGGAAGCGATATCATCACGAGAATAACCGAAGGTCATCTGCGTCAGGTCGTTTGTACCGAAGGAGAAGAACTCGGCAGACGAAGCGATACGATTAGCGGTCAGGGCAGCACGCGGAACTTCGATCATCGTACCTACCTTGAACTCGATGCTGTCGCCCACTTCTTCGAACAACTTGGCGGCCTCGGCACGGATAACCTCTTCCTGCTGCTTGAACTCGTAGAGGATACCGGTCAGCGGCACCATAATTTCGGGATGTGTCTCGATACCTTCCTTCTTCAGCTCGAGGGCAGCACCCAGGATGGCACGCGTCTGCATCTGCGTGATTTCGGGATATGTATTGCCCAAACGGCATCCACGGTGACCCAACATCGGGTTGTGCTCGCAAAGAGCTTCCACACGCTTCTGGATGTACTTCAGGTCAACGCCCATCGTCTCGGCCATTTCTTCCTGACCCTTCAGATCGTGAGGTACGAACTCGTGCAAAGGCGGGTCGAGCAGGCGGACAGTAACAGGATAGCCTGCCATAGCCTTGAAGATGCCTTTGAAGTCGGCCTGCTGGTAAGGCAGAATCTTCTTCAGAGCCTTGCTGCGACCTTCGGCATCCTCAGCCAGAATCATCTCGCGCATGGCCTTGATCTTCTCGCCTTCGAAGAACATGTGCTCCGTGCGGCAAAGACCGATACCTACGGCACCGAAGCTGCGAGCCACAGCTGCATCGTGCGGCGTGTCGGCGTTGGTACGTACTTTCAGCTTGGCGTACTTATCAGCCAGTTTCATCAGTTCGGCAAAGTCACCGGAGAGTTCGGCGGCCTTGGTTTCTACCTGACCTTCGTAAACTTCGCCCGTGCTACCGTTGAACGAAATGAAGTCGCCTTCCTTCAGCGTAACGCCATCTACCTCAACAGTACGTTTCTTATAGTCGATGTTCAGAGCACCTGCACCGGATACGCAGCACTTACCCATACCACGAGCCACTACGGCTGCATGCGAAGTCATACCACCACGAGCCGTCAGGATGCCTTCGGCCACGGTCATACCGGCCAAGTCTTCGGGAGAAGTCTCAATGCGGACCATTACCACACGCTTACCGGCGGCACGCCATGCAGCAGCATCATCGGCAAAGAATACGATTTGTCCGCAGGCAGCACCCGGAGAAGCGGGCAATCCGCGCGTCAGGACTTTAGCTTTCTTGAGCGCTTCCTTATCGAATACGGGGTGCAGAAGTTCGTCCAACTTATTAGGCTCGCAACGCATCAAAGCCGTCTTTTCGTCGATAAGTCCCTGACGGAGCATATCCATGGCAATCTTCACCATGGCGGCACCGGTGCGCTTGCCATTACGCGTCTGGAGGAACCAGAGCTTGCCTTCCTGCACGGTGAACTCCATGTCCTGCATGTCATGATAGTGATTCTCCAACTTCGTCTGCAGAGCATCCAGTTCTTTGTAGATTTCCGGCATGGCCTCTTCCATGGAAGGATACTTGGCTACGCGCTCTTCCTCACTCACGCCGGCCAGTTCTGCCCAACGTTGCGAACCGATCTTTGTAATCTGCTGCGGCGTACGGATACCGGCCACTACGTCTTCGCCCTGCGCATTGATGAGGTACTCACCGTTGAAGAGGTCTTCGCCCGTAGCAGCATCGCGGCTGAAGCATACGCCCGTAGCCGAAGTGTTGCCCATGTTGCCGAATACCATGGCTTGTACATTCACAGCCGTACCCCACTCGTCGGGTATTCCTTCCATCTTACGGTAGAGGATGGCGCGCTCGTTCATCCAGGAGTTGAATACGGCGCAGATGGCTCCCCAAAGTTGTTCGTAGACGTCGGTCGGGAAATCCTTGCCTGTGACATTCTTCACGGCTTCCTTGAATTTCTTTACCAGTGTTTTCAGGTCTTCCACGTCCAGTTCATTGTCCAGACGCACACCCTTGGCTTTCTTCACCTCTTCAATAATGGCTTCGAACGGGTCGATGTCATCCTTGTTGGTGGGTTTCATGCCCAGCACCACGTCGCCATACATTTGGACAAAGCGACGATAGGAATCCCATGCAAAGCGCTCGTTGTTGGTCTTGCGGGCCAATCCGGCAACCACTTCGTCATTCAGACCCAGGTTGAGGATGGTGTCCATCATGCCGGGCATGGATGCACGCGCACCCGAACGTACGGAAACGAGCAGAGGATTCTCCACGTTGCCGAACTTCGAGTTCATCAGATTTTCAATCATTGCTATGGATTTCTCCACATCGTCTTTCAGCACAGCCACCACGCTGTTCTGTCCCTTTTCATAATATTCGGTACAAACTTCGGTGGTGATGGTGAAGCCCGGAGGAACGGGCACTCCAATGAGGTTCATTTCAGCCAGGTTGGCACCTTTACCACCCAGCAGGTTACGCATGTCGGCCCTGCCTTCTGCCTGGCCGTTACCAAAGGTATAAACTCTTTTCTTGTCCATGATACAATCTAAAGTTATTGAACAAATTTTTTCTGCTCGCAAAGCTAAGGATATTTCATCATATTATGAAACTTTTCGGGCAGAAAAATGATGAAAAATTGCAATTTCGACTTTGCAATAAAAGCCAATGTGCTTCAAAGGGGAGGCCAATGTGCCTCTTAGTGGAAGCCAAAGAGGCACTTTGGGAAAGCCAAATCCCTCTTTAGGAAGCTAAAGTCCCTCTTTAGCATGGCACATAGTATGATATTTCCGAAAAAAACCGTATATTTGCCTGCGAACAAAATCGTACCACTTTTACACCTATTTATAATATATGAAACGAATTCTTCTCACCGCAACCATCTGCCTGGCCGCCACTGCGATGAAGGCCGATGAAGGCATGTGGATGTTGCCAGACTTGAAAGTACAAAACGAAGCCGCCATGATGGAACTGGGATTGCAGATACCCGTGGAAGCCATCTATAGCGCAGATAGTCTTTCCATCAAAGACGCCGTGGTGCAGTTCGGAGGCGGATGCACAGGCGAGGTCATCTCTTCCGAAGGCCTTGTCCTGACCAATCACCATTGCGGATACGGGTATATCCAGCAACACAGCAGCGTGGAGCACGACTACCTGACCAATGGTTTTTGGGCCATGTCCAGACGGGAAGAATTGCCCTGCAAGGGGCTTTCAGTCACCTTCATCGACAAGATTCTGGACGTGACCGACTTCGTACAGGAACAACTGAAATATGATCCCGACCCGCAAGGAATCAATTACCTGTCTCCCAAATACTTGTCCGAAGTAGCCAAGCGCTTTGCCCACCGGGAGGGCATGGTACTCCCCGAAGGCTACCGGCTGGAGCTGAAAGCTTTTTACGGCGGAAACCGTTATTACCTTTTTGTCAAGAAGGTTTATACCGATATCCGCATGGTCGGTGCGCCGCCTTCGTCCATCGGTAAGTTCGGAGCGGATACGGACAATTGGATGTGGCCCCGCCATACGGGCGATTTCTCTCTCTTCCGCATCTACGCCAAGCCCAACGGAGAGCCGGCCGGCTATTCGACGGTCAATATGCCTCTGCGTGTCAAGAAGCATTTGAAAATCAGCATGCAAGGATATTCCGAAGGAGATTTTGCCTTCGTCATGGGATTTCCGGGCGCCACCTTCCGCTATATGATCAGCGACGAGGTAAAAGAGCGGATGGAGACCACCAACTTCATGCGCACCCACGTCCGCGACGCACGCCAGCAATTGCTCAACAAAGAAATGCAGGCGGATGACGCCACGCGCATACACTACGCCGCCGTTTACGCCAGAAGTGCCAATGCCTGGAAGAATGCGCTGGGCATGAACGAAGGCCTCATCAGCTTGGATGTCTTCGACGCGAAACGCGCCCAAGAACAAGCCCTCCTGCAATGGGAGAAATCCCGGGGTGACACCGCCTGCGCGGCTGCTTATCGGCGCATAGAGAACATCGTGGCTCACAGACGCCAGGCCCTCTATCACCAGCAAGCCATCCAGGAAGCGCTTGTGACCGGTATGGATTTTATGCGTATCCCCTCGACCGCCTCCTTGGCCAATGCCTTAAAGGAAAAACGCGAGAAACGTATCCACCAAGCCTTGGATAGCCTGAAAATGGCCGCCAACCGATATTTCCAAAGCGTACCTTTCCCCAAGGTGGAAAGCGACGTGGCCAAAGAAATGATGCGCGTCTATATGCGCTACATCCCTGCCGATCAACGCATCAGCATCTTCCAAGTCATAGACAAACGCTTTAAGGGAGATACCGACCGCTTCATCGATGCCTGCTTCGAGCACTCCATGTTCGGAAGTCGGGAGAATTTCGCCAAGTTCGTCGAACACCCCACACTGGGCAAGCTTGAATCGGATTGGATGATCCTGTTCAAATACTCCATCACCGACGGATTGCTGAAAACCGCCCTCGCCATGCAGGAGGCCAACAACGACTACCAACGGGCACACCAAACGTGGGTGAAAGGCATGATGGAGATGCGCCAAGTTCAAGGGAAGCCTCTCTATCCGGATGCCAACCTGACCTTGCGCCTGACCTACGGACAAGTATTGCCCTACAGCCCCCAAGACGGAGTCGTTTATGAGACTTATACCACCTTGGACGGTGTCATGGCGAAAGAAGACCCCACCAATTGGGAGTTCGTCGTACCCGACAAACTGAAGGAATTGTATCGCACGAAAGACTACGGACGCTATGCCCTTGCCAACGGACAGATGCCTGTCTGCTTCATCGTCAATACCGACCAGACGGGAGGCAATAGCGGAAGCCCCGTCTTCAACGCGCGAGGTGAACTGATTGGCACCGGCTTCGACCGAAACTACGAAGGACTGACCGGCGACATCGCTTTCCACCCCACTCTGCAACGGGCTTTGTGCGTGGATATACGCTACACCTTATTTATAATAGATAAGTTTGCTGGTGCCTCACATATCATCAAGGAACTGGACATTGTAGAATAACATGAAAACATTGCATAATATGAAGAAATACCTGTGCCTTATGACTTTCGCCTGCCTTTTCTCTCTGATAGCATCCGGGCAGGAAGTGATAAAAATGGATAGGGCTATGTTCCTGGACAAAGTTTTTGACTATACCCAGTCACAGACTTGGAAATACAAAGGCGAACTTCCTGCCATCATCGATCTCTATGCCGACTGGTGCGGCCCCTGCCGGCGTATGGCTCCGGTGATGCAAGAGTTGGCAAAGGAATATGCGGGAAAGATTGTCATCTACAAGATAAATGTAGACAAAGAGCAGGAGTTGGCCGCACTTTTCGGTGCTACCAGTATCCCACTCTTCGTACTTATACCGAAAGAAGGAGAACCTCAACTCATCAAAGGAGCGGCCGACAAAGCCTTGTATGTCAAGGCTATTGAGGACTTCTTGTTGAAATAGGCTTGTCTACAGGATGATGGGCACGTCTTGCCATTTCCCCGCATGTAGTTCGGCCACCGTCGTGAATCCGGCCTTCACCAATACCTGCAAGGCTTCTCGCCTGCCGGCATTGATGAGGTCCGGATAATGCGCGTCACTATTCACCACCACATGGGCGCCTAATTCACGCAAGAAGGAGAAATAGCCGGTATCAGGATAGAACACGCCCAAGCTGTCATAGGCCTTGGTATTGACTTCTATCAGATAACCCCGCTTCACCGCCTCGGTCAAGTGAGTGCGCACCAAGTGGACATACCAGTCTTCTTCGGTGATGTGTGGACGAAACCACTCCGCATTATAATGAACCTTGTCAGCATGCCCCAGGATGTCGAAGCCTCCCAATTGCAGCATCCGGTTGGCCCGCTCGAAATACTGATGAACCACCGTTTCGATATCCCCATGGAAATGTTTCAGCACCATCTTGGCAAACTTGGGTGCGGGCAAGTCGCCATCCACCACCTCGCCTTTTTCATCATACAACAAATGGACAGAACCGATGCGATAATCTAGTGGCAATGCCTGAAAACAGGCCGAAGCCGGATGACTGTCCTCATTGAGATAATCAATCTCCAACGCGACATATAGCTCCACATATCCCTCATACGCCTGCTTCAAACGATGGAACTCGCTCAGATAATCTTCCATCCTATCCCACTCCATCGTCCAACAGGTGGGAAACGGCAGGGGAGCATGTGAAGAATAACCATACGCCGTAAACCCTTTGGCCTTGGCCCAACGGGCAAAGGTTGCCATATCCGCGCGCCCGTCACAATACATGGAATGGCTGTGATAATTCGTCAGATTCATGCTTCCTCCCATTCGCTAAGTTCCATCCAAAGCAAGGTTTTCTCTTCTATCTCCTCTGTTACCTGGGGCAAGCGCTTGGATTTTTCTGTCAGTTCCTGCACCGAAAGTTGGCCGCTGCACAAGGCCTGCTCCAAAGTATTCTTTTCCTCTTCCAGTGCCTCAATATCTTTCTCCAATTGCTCAAGTTCGCGGCGTTCCTTGTAGGAAAGGCGACGCTTGGTATTCTCAGCGCGTCGGCGAGTATCGGTCTCCTGCCGGGGTTTGGATTCTTGCCGCTGCTGTTTATCCCTACGCTCCTGCTCATCTTTCCAGTCACGATACTGCGTATAGTTACCGGGAAAGTCGCGGATATCGGCCTGACCATTGAATACCCAAAGATGATCTACCACCTTGTCCATGAAGTAACGGTCGTGGCTGACCACAATCAAGCATCCCTTGAACTTCTGTAAATAGTCTTCCAAGATATTCAACGTAACGATGTCCAAGTCATTGGTAGGCTCGTCCAACACCAAGAAATTGGGATTGCGCATCAAGACCGTGCAAAGATACAGACGACGCCGTTCACCTCCGCTCAGCTTATACACATAACTATGTTGCTGCTCCGGACTGAACAGGAAATGTTGCAGAAACTGGGAAGCCGTGAGGCGTTGGCCATTACCCAAATCTATCACCTCGGCAATATCGCGCACTACATCTATAACCTTCATCTGCTCGTCAAATTGCAGGCCTCCCTGCGAATAATAACCGAAACGCACGGTCTCGCCCACCTCCAAGCTACCGCTGTCCGGTTGTTCCAATCCCATCAGAATCTTGATGAAGGTAGACTTACCGGTACCATTATTGCCTATGATGCCTACCTTCTCATACCGGGCAAAGATATAAGAAAAATGATCGAGTATGCGGATGTCTCCAAAAGACTTGCAAAGATTATACGCCTCGAATATCTTGTTGCCAATATAGCCGGCCTGCATATCCAGCCGTACTTCCTTGTTGTAAAGGCGTTGCTTGGCCACCTTCTCCAATTCATAAAAAGCTTCTTCCCGATAGCGGGCTTTATGTCCACGCGCTTGAGGCATCCGGCGCATCCACTCCAACTCCGTGCGATAGAGATTATTAGCCCGCTCTATCTCCGTATTCTTGGCCTCCACACGTTCCTGCCTTTTCTCCAGATAATAGCTGTAATTGCCTTTGTAGCGGTAAAGGCTACGGCTATCAATCTCCAAGATTTCCGCACAAACCCGATCCAAAAAATAACGGTCGTGCGTAACCATGAGGAGCGTCAACGGCGTGCGACGCAGATACTCCTCCAACCACTCCACCATTTCCAAATCCAAGTGATTGGTCGGTTCGTCCATCACCAGGAAATCCGGTTCGGCAATGAGAACATTAGCCAAGGCTACGCGCTTCAACTGGCCACCCGATAACTGAGCAATAGGCTGGTCAAAGTGGTGAATATTCAGACGCGAAAGAATCTGCTTGGCCTTATGCTCATAATCCCAAGCCTTGTGCTGATCCATAAGGGGTAGGATGCGATCCATGTCGGGATGATCCGGATGCTGCATACATTGCTCGTAGGCACGTATCAAGTCGGTCATCTCATTGCCATGGCTGAAGCAGGCCTCCAAGACGGTCAGATGATCGGGGTAATGCGGATTCTGCTCCAAATAACCTACTTTGACATCCCGACGAAAGGAAATGGTACCGGCATCATAACCTTCCCGTCCGGCCAGAATATTCAACAAGGTAGACTTACCACTCCCATTCTTGGCAATAAGTCCGACCCGTTGTCCTTCGGCCAGCCCGAAAGAGATATCTTCAAACAAGACCAAGTCGCCAAACGACTTGGTCAGATTTTCTACTTGTAATATGGGATTCACGTCTATTTTTCGATTTTATATTGAATGATTTTTATGCCAAGATTGATTCGTAAATCTCCTGTAAACGGACAGTCTCTCCCGCTTTCACCCTACTCCAAACCAGCTTCATGGGGTCTACCACCTGGCGTGTCTCCACACACTGCAATACGGGAGCCTCACGATTGCCATCCACCAAGGTGCACCACTCCCAACCATCGGTCTCGTTTGTCAATATCACACAGAGCACGATGCCCAACGAAAGCCAGACTTCCCGCTTCTTCGGAGCAAAGAGTGAACGGTCTATCAGTTGTTGCAACGAATCAATATCAGTCTCCATCCCTTGGAAATCTTTCTTCAAGACTTCTTTCACCTTGCGGGTAGCCCAGTCATACGACTCATCTATCTGGTATATCTCCGACAAACGGATCGGTATCAACTCCGCAGGATATTTCTTGCCTACCTCACGTACCTGCAAGGAACGGATCACCTGCTCAGCCTCGTTCGCCGCTCCGCCACGGGATACCGTAAATGAACACTCGAATGCCATGTCGCCTTTTCCGGTCACCCAGAAATGTGTCGTATAAGGAGTGCTGTCCTCTTCAAAGTCTTCCCGGCTATAAGCGCACGTCAAAGTGCCCAGAAGGACACGCCTTGCCGAGGGATTGGCATTCAGTTCCTGTTGGATACAGTCACTCCCATAGCTTGCCCCGCCCCGGTAAGCGGAAATGCGGAAATTGCCCGTCCATTCGTCGGGATTATAAAAGAGGAAGGAGTCTTCCGTATCCTCGAATTCATTCCAAGAAGCCGGATAAGACATGGAAAACCAAGCCCCCGGCGAGATGTATTTTTTCAGCTGCGCCATCATACAGGTTTTATCTGTTATAAACAAAACAACAAGTCGGATGCAAAGATATTATTTTTTCGCATTTAGAGCGCTATTTATCCCTAAAAACAAAGATAAGAACCCGTATTTGAAAGCATAAATATCCTCAAACGCCTCCAACTTGATGATTTGTCACAAAAATGTAATATCTGTTTCATCTTGGCGTAACAAAAGCATCGCACCTTTGCCACACAAAAGAAAATACGCTTACCTTTGCAGTGCGAAGGGAAGCCAATACCTAACTTAACATACATACATTCCATGAGCAATTATAGAATTTTAGTAGTAGACGATGAAGAAGACTTGTGCGAGATCTTGAAGTTCAACCTGGAAAACGAGGGATACGAGATAGATACCGCCAACTCTGCCGAAGAGGCCTTGAAATTGGACATCAGCAGTTACGACCTGCTGTTGCTGGACGTCATGATGGGCGAAATTTCCGGATTCAAGATGGCCAATATCCTGAAGAAAGACCGCAAGACCGCCAATATTCCCATCATCTTCATCACCGCCAAGGACACGGAAAACGACACCATCACAGGCTTCAACCTGGGAGCGGACGACTATATCTCCAAACCTTTTTCCCTCCGCGAAGTAACGGCACGCGTCAAGGCCGTATTGCGCCGCACCAAACAAGAAGACGTGGCCACGCAACTGCCCGAACAGCTCACCTACAAGACGCTCGTGCTGGATATCGTGAAGAAAAAAGTGAGCATTGACGGAGAAGAGACCCCTCTGACGAAGAAGGAATTCGAAATCCTGCTGTTGCTTCTGCAAAACAAGGGACGCGTATTCTCGCGCGAAGACATCCTGCATCGCATCTGGAGCGATGAAGTGTACGTGCTGGATCGCACCATAGACGTAAACATAACCCGTCTGCGTAAAAAAATAGGTGCGTATGGAAAATGTATTGTAACCCGCTTAGGATATGGATACTGCTTTGAAGCCGAATAAAAGAAGACATTGCATCTCGTTCAGCTGGAGACTTTTCCTGTCTGTCATAGCCTTGTTCATCGCGTTCGCCCTGTGCCTCATCGCCTACCAGTACCAACGCGAAAAGGAATACAAAGTAGATTTGCTGGATATGCAGCTGCAGGATTACAACGAGCGCCTGCACATGGAACTGCACTATCTGAACAAACACCAACGCGCCAACGACTTGGCCCGATATATCGCCCGCTACATGAACAAGGATCTGCGGGTAACCATCATCAACCTGCAAGGAAAGGTCTTGTATGACAATTGCGGAGACAGTCTTCTGATGGAAAACCATATAGGCCGCCCGGAGATACAAAAAGCATTGCGCGACGGGAAGGGATATGATGTGCGCCGCTTGTCCGAGACCACGGGCGTGACCTATTTCTATTCCGCTACCCTGTACGACAAGTTTATCATCCGCTCGGCTCTGCCCTACAACCTGAACCTGCTGGAGCACCTGTCTGCCGACCCGCACTACATCTGGTTCACCATCACCATCACGCTGATACTGATATTCCTGTTCTACCGCTACACAGCCCGACTGGGAAAGGCGGTCAACCAACTGCGTGAGTTTGCCAAGCGGGCAGACAAAAACGAACCTATCGACACAGACACGGACTTTCCGCACAATGAGTTGGGTGAAATCTCCGGACATATCGTACAGATATACAAACGACTGAGGGAGACAAAGGAAGCACTCTACATCGAACGCGAGAAACTTATCACCCACCTGCAGACCTCGCGCGAAGGCCTCGGTGTCTTCACTAAAGATAAGAAAGAGATACTGGTGAACAACCTCTTCACGCAATACAGCAACCTCATCTCCGACTCCAATCTGGAAGAGACCGAAGACATCTTCGCCATCAGCGAGTTCAAGAGCGTCACCGCCTTCATCGACAAGATGTCGCGCCGCCCCACCAGCGAAGAAAAACGCATGTCCATCAACATCAACAAGAACGGACGCGTGTTCATCGTGGAATGCATTATCTTCCAAGACCTCTGCTTCGAAATCTCCATCAACGATGTAAGTCAGGAAGAAGAACAGGTACGCCTGAAACGCCAGCTGACGCAGAACATTGCCCACGAGCTGAAGACTCCCGTCAGCAGCATACAAGGCTATCTGGAGACCATCGTCAGCAATGAAAACCTGCCCCGCGAAAAGATGGAGATATTCCTGGAGCGTTGCTACGCACAAAGCAACCGATTGACGCGCCTCCTACGAGACATCTCCGTCCTGACCCGCATGGACGAGGCCGCCAACATGATAGATATGGAAAAGGTAGACATCAGCGTACTGGTGGCAAACATTGTCAACGAAGTGGCCTTGGAATTGGAGGAGAAACACATCACCGTGGTCAACGCCCTGCGTCCGCGCATCCAACTGCGAGGCAACTACTCGCTGCTCTACTCCATCTTCCGCAACCTGATGGACAATGCCATCGCCTACGCCGGTACGAACATCCGCATCAACATCTCCTGCTTCCGCGAAGACGAGAATTTCTATTATTTCAGCTTCGCCGACACAGGCATCGGAGTAGCTCCCGAACACTTGAACCGCCTGTTCGAACGCTTCTACCGTGTGGACAAAGGACGCTCACGCAAACTGGGAGGCACGGGACTGGGACTGGCCATCGTGAAGAATGCCGTCATTATCCACGGCGGCACCATCTCGGCCAAAAACAACCAAGGCGGCGGGCTGGAATTCGTATTCACCCTGGCTAAGGAAAAAGCCTGAAACACATTTTACAATTTCAGACGAAGAGAATTGCAGATTTTTCCGTATGTTTGCAGCCGCTAACTTATAAAACAAGAAACAACAATGAAAAAGGTTACTTATGTGCTCGCTACTGCCGCATTCCTCGCTGCTTGTAGCGGAAATCAAGGCTACACGGTGACAGGTACCGTGGATGGAGCCACCGACGGCGAACTAGTTTACCTGCAACAACCCGAAGGACGCCAATTGGTCAAACTGGATTCTGCTGTCATCAAGAACGGGCAATTCACGCTCGAAGGCAGACAAGACACAGCCAAAGTCTGCTACCTGACTTACAAAGGTGAATCGGAAGACGGACGGGGCATGGACTTCTTCTTGGAAAACGGTGAAATAAAGGTGCAACTTTCTGCAGATAGCCACAGTGCTACCGGCACGCCGAACAACGATGCCTACCAGGGTATTCGCCAACAACTGAATGACCTGAACAAGCAGTTGTTTGCCACTTATGAATCCATGAAAGACTCCACACTGACCGACGAACAGCGTGAAGCCAAAGCCAAAGACATGGAAGCCTTGGATGCCAAGATGACGGAAGCCACCACGGCTGCTATCGCCCAGAATGTCACCAATGCAGTAGGCGTCTATCTGCTGAAGCGCAATTACTACAGCATGAGCGTGGAAGAACTGGAACCGATAGTGACGCAAATCCCTGCCGAACTGACCGACGAAGGCATCGCCAGCATCAAAGAAAAAGTGGAGAAAATGAAACTGACCGCCGTAGGCCAGAAGTTTACGGACTTCGAGATGCAGACTCCCGATGGAAAGACAGTGAAGTTGTCCGACTACGTTGGCAAAGGAAAGGTGGTCTTGGTAGATTTCTGGGCCAGCTGGTGTGGTCCTTGCCGCCAAGAAATGCCTAACTTGGTAGAAGCCTACAAGAAGTATCGCAACAAGAAATTCGAAATCGTGGGCGTATCCTTGGATCGCGATGCCGAAGCATGGAAGAATGGCATTAAGAAACTGAATATCACTTGGCCGCAAATGTCAGACTTGAAATTTTGGGATTGCGAAGGCGCCCGTCTCTATGCCGTAAGCAGCATTCCTCATACGGTATTGATTGACGGCGAAGGCATCATCCTTGCCCGCGGCCTGCACGGCGACGGGTTGCAGGAAAAGTTGGCCGAGGTACTGAAATAACGGAGATTCCTCCCACAAGATTCCACAAAAAAGCCTCCCCGGATTTTTTCCGGGGAGGCTTTTGTTTTCCGTTTCCTCCGAGATTATTCGGCAGCAGCTTCAGCAGCAGGTGCTTCAGCGTTCTCTGCATTTGCCTCTTCAGTAGCGGCAGCTTCAGCAGCGGCCTTTGCTGCCTCTTCGGCAGCCTTCTTCTCGGCCAATGCCTTAGCCTTCTCTTCGTTCACTTTCTTCTCAGCTTCCAGACGAGCCTTGGCTACAGCCTTCTTGGCTTCAGCGGTCTTTTCCTTCAAGGCGTTCAAACCGTTCTGCTTGTTGTTCTTCCAAGCTTCGAACTTAGCCTCTGCCTCTGCCTCACCGAATGCGCCTTTTGCCACACCACCCAGGAGGTGCTTCTTCATGTAGACGCCTTCACGGGAAAGAATGTTGCGGACGGTGTCGGTAGGTTGTGCACCGTTCATCACCCACTTCAGGGCACGATCAAAGTTCAAATCTACTGTGGCAGGATTGGTGTTAGGATTATACGTACCAATCTTCTCGATAAAACGACCATCACGTGGTGCTCTTGCATCGGCAATGACGATGGAGTAAAATGCATAGCTCTTACGACCATGTCTTTGCAATCTGATTCTTGTTGCCATTCTTTAAAAAATAAAATTAGTTATTGATTTGAAGATTATGCTACTAACTCGTAATAGCGGGCGCAAAGGTACGGTTTTTCTTTTGATTGGCAAAGACTTGAAGAAGATTTTTTCCTGCGGCTTGCCAACTCAACGGTTTACCGGTAATACTTCCGATAGATACGTTTATATTCCTTCCCTTCCTTGAAATCCGCTATCCAGGCGTTCAGCGTATCAAGCAGCGCAGGCGAATGTTTGCTGACAGCCCAAGAATAGAACTGCGAGAAGCCGATGGCGGTACGGATATCTATCTGAGGCATACTGTCAGCTACGGCCTCCGCGATGCTTTCTTCGCAGACGGCATAATCTATATCCCCGTGAGCTACCAGTGATATCAGTTGCTCCGAACCATAACGCTCCACTTCTTTAATATAAATAGTATCGCCTATCTCGTCCCCCAGGTTGCGGATGCGCAAGATGTAGGGAGAGTCTTTGACCACATGAACCGTCTTTCCGGCAAGATCCAGGAGACTCTTTATAAATAAGGTGTCTTCATCAGACGCGGGCTTCCGCTGCACCAGCACCTGACGGCTCAAGGCAATAGGCGTCGTGAGCAGCAAAGAATCCTTCAGCTCGCTGGTGGCCAGGATGCCGTTGGCTATCATGTCATAGGTCCCGTCGGCCAACCCCTCCAGACACTTGTCGAATGCCATCACCGGAGTAATAGAGACATCCAAAGAATGGTCGCGCGCAAAAGCCTCCACCAGTTCGTAATTGAAGCCGGAAATGGTATCGCCATCCACATAGAAGCTGACAGAATTATATTCAGTCGTAACCCGCAACACGCCCTCAGCGGCTATCTCGTCATAATCCCGAATCTCCGGCGTGGAAACATCTTCCTGAGGTGAGCCGCAGGTAAAGGTAAGGAGCATCAGCAGGAAAAGAACAGCAACGGTTCCTCCCACATAAATCCAGGCCTTGTGTTCTTTGAGGTATTGGCGCATAAGGTATATCTTTTAAAGTGAAACGTGATCAATCGTAGAAATTCCAAGAAATGCCTATCTTCAGCAAGCGTGAATTGAGAGGATAGTGCGGCACCAGGAAAGAATTTGCATTGCCCATGCCTGCATTGACGTGATACATCATGACGAAGATACGCGTCCGCTTCAGGTGCAGGTTGATATAAGCATTCACAATGGGGTAACCGCCAATCTCCACACGGTCATCCTCGGGCTGGAGGGTGAACTGCTGTATGACCGGTTCATAAGCGGGGGCATTGTAGGCCGTAAAGTAACGGACATCGGCACCAAACTGCAGCGTGAGCACCTTGAACAGCTTTGCCAGCAGATAGAAATTGTGATAGAGCGACAGGTCGGGCAAAGGCAGAATCGATTGGTTGCCGGATTTCTGCCAAGCCACCTCGTTGTCCAGATGGAAGATGCCCAGCTTGAAATCCTGCTTCAAGATGGCCGAAAGCACCTGCACGCTCCCGCTGTGCTGCGTGGGGAGGGCATTAGGACCCAGGTAAGTATAGTTCTTGATATTTTCCAAACCGAAGCGAAGGTTGGTGCGCCAACGGCGGATGTTCAGTTCGCCTTCCACACCGGTACGGAATTCCTTGCGCATGTCGTCATTATCCCAGGCAAAGTGGTTGGAGTGATAATGGCGCATATAGAAGGAAGGCAGCAGATTGGTCACATGGCCGCGGGCGTAGAAGTTGACCGTATCCTTCCCTAAACGGAAATTCAAGTCCAGCCCTCCTTTCACCTTGAACTGCCCGATGGCTTCCCCGGCCAATCCCACTTCGCCGTTGACATTATAGTGCAACAATTTCCCCTGACGCTTGGCCAGCTCGCCACCCACGAAGAACTCATGCTCGTCATACTCCACAGGCGTGGGGATGGGCAGAGAGGTATCCATGTTCATCAGCGTATAACGGCTGAACTTGTGCGACACGTAGGCCGTGAGTCCCGCCTTGGCGTATTTATTGAATCCCTCCAGCAGGGAGACGCCAAACACATTCTTCACACTCAAGGCGAGGGTCGAATCGTTACTGTGACCTTCCTGAAAATAAGTATTGTCATACAGCGCATCTTCGCCCGTAGGCTCCACCGCCGAACGGAAGCGGTGGCGCGAACGCTCCACCTTGAACGTATGTATGAAGCTGGTGACCGGCACAAACTCATCCTCCACAATGGTATCCATGGGGATGGCCGTACTGTCCCGCTGAGCCTTGCGACGGGCCACAGGATCTTGTGTCTCCTCCAGGCGGGTCACTTCCCGATGGAATCCCAAACGATAACGGTGCGTCAGATAGAGATAGAAGTTATGATTACGGTTGGAGGCCTGCTCCAGGCGAGTGGGGATATACTGGTTACCGCCCACATCGTCCACTTCCTCCGGACGGGTGATGTAGCGGTCGTCGGTGATACCGCCATTCTCGTTCATCTTGAGGAAATTATTATGATAGGCGGCATGCATCTGATACTTCTCGCCGATATAACTTGCGAAGACGCCCGCATTGAAGTGCGAGGTTGACTGATTGGCATAATAGCCGCGCCCATACAGGTAGTCGATGTTGAAGCCCACGGCCAGCCGCTTGTTTACGTTGACCGAGAAATAGGACTTGAACCGGTCCTCTCCGTTGACCTTGCTGCCCGCCTTGTAGTAAGTCAGGTTGGTGTAAGGAACATTGCTGTTGGTGAAGAGCAACTGATCCGGCCGGACATAGAAGCTGGAGAAGGGCGCAATGAACATTGTCGGCTCATCGTCGGTGCGCCGATCCAGGAAGATGCGCGACAGGCGCGGAGCACCCAGGTTGCCTAGGTGGTTATAATGTCCTTCCATCCCCTCGCCCAGATTGGTATTCTGGAAATTGAGGCTGGCAGTATCCGCCGGGATGATGGTGCGCTCGCCCAAGGTCTCGTCCAGCCGCCACATATAGAGTTTCGGAGGCAGGCTTTGGATAGTAACGGTACTGTCCTCCAAGTTGTCAGGCTGCAGGGCCGGGTCTATCTGATTGCCATACTGGTCGCGCATGGTGCCCCCCGGCCCCATCGTGTTCATAGGCAACTGGGCGTACACCTGGGACGCACCCAGCAGAGCCATCGTTATCAATAGATATGTCCGTAGTAATCTTCTCATAATCGGGGGGCAAAGATATAAAAAATATAAAGTACAGCCGTGCGGTTGCAGCCTTTTTTAATGAAAAACGACTGGAAAAAACTTCGGGAAAGCTCAGAAAAACCTGACAATCCCTCTGAAAATCTTCATTTCCAGGCTGGAAATATACAACTTCAGCCTAGAAATGTACATTTCCAGGTTAGAAATATACATTTCCAGCCTGGAAATAGACTTTTCCTAAGCATCCGAGAAGTTTTTGAAGCGCTTCCGCAGGTTTTCGCCGGCGCAACGCCAACTTTTTCCCTGCCTTCCGCGACTTTTTATCCGCACAAATCCGTACCTTTGCACATTCTCTTGATAAACGACATTAAATTCAAAACCGACATGAAGAAGTTCATACACTCCCAGCGCTTCACGCCCAAGGGCTACTCCGACGAGGTGGAGGCGCGGATTCAGAAGCTCAAGAAGGAGGGCGTCCGCCTGCCCCAACGCCACCTGCTCCGCACCGCCGAACAGCTGGCGGGCATCCGCGAGAGTGCCAAGATCAATACCGCCTTGCTGGATTATGTGGCAGCGAACATCCGCGAGGGCATGACCACGGCCGACGTGGATCACCTGGTCTATTGCTTCACCACCGACCACGACGCCATCCCCGCCCCCTTCCTCTACGAAGGATTCCCCAAGAGCGTGTGCGTCAGCATCAACGACGTGGTGTGCCACGGCATCCCCAGCACGCGTGAATATCTGAACAATGGCGACATCGTCAACGTAGACGTGTCCACCATCTACAAGGGCTACTTCTCCGACGCCTCGCGCATGTTCCTCATCGGCGAGGTCAGCCCCGAGCGGAAGCGTCTCGTGGAAGTGACGCGCGAATGCCGGGACATCGGCGTGCGGATGGCACAACCCTGGACACGCTTGGGCGACATCGGCGCCGCCATTCAGGAGCACGCCGAGAAGAACGGCTACTCCGTGGTGCGCGACCTCTGCGGACACGGCTGCGGCGTGAAGTTTCACGAAGAGCCGGACGTGGAGCACTTCGGCAAGAAGGGCACGGGCATGATGATCGTGCCGGGCATGACCTTCACCATCGAGCCGATGATCAACGCCGGACGCTACGACGTCTGCATCGACGAGGCAGACGGCTGGACGGTGTTCACCGACGATGGCTCCGACTCCGCCCAGTGGGAGAGCATGGTGCTCATCACGGAGAATGGAAACGAAGTATTGACTGAATAAACCCTCCCCCTCCAATGAAAGCCCTGAAAGAACGAATCCTGCGCGACGGCCGCTGCTTCCCCGGCGGCATCCTGAAAGTAGACAACTTCATCAACCACCAGATGGACCCCATCCTGATGAAATCCATCGGCGTGGAGTTTGTACGGCGGTTTGCCTCGACCGACATCAACAAGGTCATCACCGTGGAGGCCAGCGGCATCGCCCCCGCCATCATGGTGGGCTACCTGCTGGAGTTGCCCGTGGTCTTCGCCAAGAAGAAGAAACCCAGCACGATGGAGAATATGCTCGTGACCTCCGTCTATTCCTTCACCAAGCAGCGCAACTATGACGTCTGCGTCAGCCGCGACTTCCTCTGCCCCGGCGACAAGGTGCTGTTCATCGATGACTTCCTGGCCAACGGCAACGCCGCCAAGGGCATCCTCGACCTGGTGCAGCAGGCGGGTGCCGAGCTGGTGGGCATGGGGTTCATCATCGAGAAGGCCTTCCAACACGGGGGCGACGAGCTTCGCGCAGAAGGCATCCACGTGGAGTCGCTGGCCATCATCGAGAGTCTGGACAATTGTGAAATCAAAATCCGCTGACGACACCGTATGGAAGAGATTCAACAGTCCTCCCCCGCTCCGGACACCGGATTGATCTACGGCCTCAACGACCGTCCGCCCGTCAAGGAAGCTCTCTTCGCCGCACTGCAACACCTGCTGGCGATATTCGTGGCCATCATCACCCCGCCCCTCATCATCGCCGGTGCCCTGAAGCTGGATGCCGAGACCACGGGCTACCTGGTGTCGATGGCGCTGTTTGCCTCGGGCATCTCCACCTTCGTGCAATGCCGGCGGTTCGGCTGCCTGGGCACGGGGCTGCTCTGCATCCAGGGCACCAGCTTCTCGTTCATCGGCCCCATCATCGCGGCGGGCATGACGGGCGGCCTCCCACTGATATTCGGCTCGTGCATGGCGGCCTCGTGCGTGGAGATGTTCATCAGCCGGGTGCTGAAATACACGCGGCGCATCATCACCCCGCTCATCTCGGGCATTGTGGTGACGCTCATCGGCTTGAGTCTCATCAAAGTGGGCATCACCGCCTGTGGAGGCGGAGCCGTGGCACAAGCCGACGGCACGTTCGGCAGCCTGCGCCACGTGGGATTGGCCGCCCTGGTGCTGGTGCTCATCATCTTCTTCAACCGCAGCGGCAACCGCTACCTGCGGATGAGCTCCATCGTCATCGGGCTGGTCATCGGCTATGTGGTGGCGTGGACGATGGGGATGGTGGACTTCTCGTCCATCCAAAGCTACGGCGGCTTCAACCTGCCCCTGCCCTTCCGCTACGGGCTGGACATCAACCTGTCGTCGGTCATCGCCCTGGGATTGATTTTCATGATTACCGCCATCGAGGCCTACGGGGACATCACGGCCAACTCGCTCATCTCCGGCGAGCCGGTGGAGGGCGACAAGTTCATCCGCCGCGCCTCGGGAGGCATCCTGGCGGACGGATTCAACTCAATGCTGGCAGGCGTGTTCAACTCCTTCCCCAACTCCATCTTCGCGCAAAACAACGGAATGATCCAGCTGACGGGCGTGGCCAGCCGCTACGTGGGCTACTACATCGCCGGCTTCCTCGTCCTGCTGGGACTGTTTCCTGCCGTAGGGCTGGTGTTCTCACTGATGCCCGAGCCGGTATTGGGCGGTGCCACGCTGCTGATGTTCGGCACGGTGGCGGCGGCCGGCATCCGCATCATCGCCGCACAGCCCATCAACCGGAAGGCGACGCTGGTGATGGCGGTCAGCTTCTCCCTGGGGTTGAGCGTGGAGCTGGTGCCGGACATACTCAACCAGTTGCCCGAAACCTTGCGCGGCATCTTCGCCTCCGGCATCACCACGGGCGGGCTGGCGGCCATACTCGCGAACATACTCATTCAAGTAAAAGAATAAATTACTACTATGACAGAAGAAATCATCAAGGTAGACACCGTAGACACCTACAACCGTCTCTTCGGCTTCGAGACACTCCATCCGCTGGTCAGTGTCGTGGATTTCCGCAATGCCACCCGCTTCCCTACCCACTTCACGATGAACTATGGCATCTATGCCCTGTTTCTCAAGGAGACCCGCTGCGGCGACATCCGCTACGGCAAGCAGACATATGACTACCAGGAAGGCACCGTGGTGAGCTTCGCCCCCGGACAAGTGGCCGAAGTCACGATGCGCACGGATGCGCCTCCCGCCGGACAAGGCCTCCTCTTCCACCCCGACCTCATCAAAGGCACGTCCCTGGGGCGCGACATCAAGCAATACTCCTTCTTCGCCTACGCCAGCAACGAGGCCCTGCACACCTCTGAAGAAGAGCGTGCCATCATTCAGGACTGCATGGACAAGACTAAGATAGAGCTGCAACACCCCATCGACAAGCACAGCCGGCGACTCATCACCCGCAACATCGAGCTGCTGCTGGATTACTGCATGCGCTTCTACGAACGGCAGTTCATCACCCGCAAGGCGGTGAACCGAGACATCCTCGCCAAGTTCGAAACACTACTGGACGACTATTTCCAAGGCAACAATGCCCAAGACAAGGGATTGCCCACCGTAAAATACTTTGCCGACCGGGTATGCCTCTCGTCCAATTACTTCGGCGACCTCATCAAGAAGGAGACGGGTAAGACGCCCCAGGAGTATATCCAAAACAAGATTATCGACCTGGCCAAGGAACTGATACTGGGTACGGACAAGTCGATTACGGAAATTGCCTACGCACTGGGCTTCCAATACTCACAGCACTTCAACCGGACGTTCAAGAAGCACACGGGCATCACGCCCAGCGAATACCGCAGAGGGAGTTGAGAAGAAGTTAAGAAGTCAGAAGTCAAGAAGGCCAGGAAATCATCGCAGGCACAAGCTGTCCAGCTCTGCCATCGGCCCGTTGAATACGTTCAGATCCACATCGCCGCGTATGCCGGGCACATCGCCTACATCGGTATGCTGCCAGAAGTGCCACGGCCCGTCATAGCGCACGGAGTCCACGTAGTAATGGGCAATCCAATAGGGATAGCGGCTGAAAATACTATCGTTGAGATAACGCATCTTGAACTTGTAGGAAGCATAGAGGATGGGAGTCACGCCGTAGTGGCTCTCCACCCTGTCCAGCCACGTCTTGACGGCACGTTGCAGCTCGGCCTTGTTGCGCCCCTGGGTGGTCTCCACGTCGAGCACAGGAGGAAGGTCGCCTTTCTGCAAACGGACGGTGCGAATGAAGAAGTCAGCTTGGCGGCGGGCATCAGTGCGGGGAATGAAGTAATGGTAGGCGCCGCGGACAAAGCCGTGGGCACGAGCCGAATCGAAGTTGGCGCGGAAAGTCTCATCGCCGTGGTCGCCTCCCTCGGTTGCCTTGAGGAAAATAAAGCGCAAGGGAAACTCTCCCGCACGTTGCCGCGCCAGGAGCGGCCAGTCGATGTCTCCCTGATAATGAGAAATGTCGATGCCGTGCACCTCATAGTTGCAGGGCAGACAGACGCCATACCCCTTCAAGCCATAGCAAGGCTTCCAGCGATAGGCATACGGGCGGATAAAGAACCAGTAGAAGCCAGCCGTCAGCACCACCGTCAAGCAGGCAACCACCGACCAACGCATCCATGCAGGCATGGTGCGCACGGTAGTAGCCTTCCGCCCCTTCGTCGGGCGTTTTCCGGCAGAAGCACGTCGACCAGACGGCTTACGGGCAGCCGGCTTACGGACTCCTTGCACCGGCTTGCGGCCACGTGAAGAAGAATTTTCGCTACGAGTGGGCATCGTCATTGGATGAATGTAAACTTAAAAATCCGACATAAGTCATTAACCTATATCGGATTAGAGAGGCACGGGAAGAGAGGCTCGAACTCCCGACACTCGGTTTTGGAGACCGATGCTCTACCAACTGAGCTATTCCCGTGTTTGCGGCTGCAAAGGTAATGCAAAGTTTTAAATCTGCAAGGCTTTCCGATACTT
>DXBX01000023.1 GCA_019116285.1 Candidatus Bacteroides merdigallinarum | reverse complement strand
ACGCTGGTCATGATGTCCGTGTTCATCCCCGTGAGCTTCATGGGCGGTACGGCCGGTACGTTCTACCAGCAGTTCGGTCTGACCATGGCCATCGCCATCTTCTTCTCCGCCGTCAACGCCTTGACGCTGAGTCCTGCCCTGTGTGCCATCTTCCTGAAGCCGCACAACACGGAGGGCCATGAGGACAACTCCACGCTGAAGGAACGCATCGGCACCGCCACCAAGGAGGCCCGCAAGATCTGGATCCAGCGCTATGCCCAAGGACTGGGCAAGTTCATGAAACCCAAGGTGACCATCCTCTTCACGTGCATCGCCATCCTGGGCATGATCTTCGGCCTGTTCAGCTTCAGCGAACACCCGATACTCTGCCCCATCTTCATCGTCATCAGCGTCCTGGCCGTAGCCGGCATGACCACGGAGAAGTTCAAGCACACGTTCAACGCGGACTATGACTCGTTGCTGGCCAAGTATAAGAAGCAGGTGCTGAAATTCATCCAGAAGCCGTGGCTGAGCGGCGGACTGGTAGTCGGCTCCATCGTCCTGCTGGTGGTCTTCATGCAGATTACCCCGACGGGCATGGTGCCCAATGAGGATACGGGTACCATCATGGGTGCCGTGACCTTGCCTCCCGGCACGTCGCAGGAACGCGCCCAGCAGGTTCTGGCCCGCGTGGACAGCCTGGTGGCTGCCGAGCCTGCCGTACAATCGCGTACCGTCATCTCGGGTTATAGCTTCATCGGCGGCCAGGGTCCCGGCTACGGCTCCATCATCATCAAGCTGAAGCCGTGGGAGGAACGCTCGACGATGCAGAACTCCAACATCGTCTACGCTACGCTGTTCATGCGTGCGCAGAAGATCATCAAGGAAGCCCAGGTATTGTTCTTCGCTCCGCCTATGATTCCGGGTTACTCCGTATCTACGGACATTGAGCTGAACATGCAGGACAAGACGGGCGGCAGCTTGGATCACTTCTATTCGGTGGTACAGGACTACATGGCTGCCCTGGAGGAACGCCCCGAAATCACCTCGGCCGCCACGAACTTCAACCCCAGCTTCCCGCAATACCAGCTGGACATCGACGCAGCCGCATGTAAGCGTGCCGGCATCAAGCCGAACGACATCCTGAGCGTGATGCAGGGATACTACGGCGGCTTGTATGCGTCGAACTTCAACAGCTTCGGCAAGATGTACCGCGTCATGATCCAAGGCGAGCGCGATGCCACCAAAAACCTGGAGTCGCTGGAGAGCATCAAGGTGCGCAACGAAGACGGAGAGATGGCTCCCGTCAGCCAGTTTGTCAAGCTGACCAAGGTGTACGGCCCGGATGTCATCAACCGTTTCAACCTGTACACGTCCATGAAGGTGATGGTGGCTCCTGCCACGGGTTATACCTCCGGCCAGGCCCTGCAAGCCATCGCCGAGGTGGCCGAGAAGACGCTGCCCGCCGGCTTCGGCTACGAGCTGGGTGGTATGGCGCGTGAGGAGGCCGAGACGAGCGGCAGCACCACGGGACTCATCTTCGTGCTCTGCTTCGTGTTCGTCTACCTGTTGCTGAGCGCCCAGTACGAGAGCTACATCCTGCCGCTGGCCGTATTGCTCTCCGTGCCGTTCGGCCTGATGGGCAGCTTCATCTTCGTCAACGGCGCCAGCCTCATCGGCGGAATGCCTGCACTGCAGATGATCATAGGCACCATGTCCAACAACATCTACATGCAGATTGCCTTGATCATGCTGATGGGCCTGTTGGCCAAGAACGCCATCCTGATCGTAGAGTTCGCCCTCGACCGCCGCAAGATGGGCATGAGCATCACGTGGGCCGCCGTCCTCGGTGCCGGCGCCCGTCTGCGTCCTATCCTGATGACGTCACTGGCCATGATCATCGGCCTGTTGCCGTTGATGTTCGCCAGCGGCGCCGGTGCCAACGGCTACCGCACGCTGGGCACGTCCTCCATCGGCGGCATGTTGATTGGCATGATCCTGCAGATTTTCATCGTGCCGGCCCTGTTCGTTGCCTTCCAGTACCTGCAGGAGAAGATCAAGCCGATGGAATGGGACGACGTGGACAACTCGGACGCTACGGCTGAGATTGAACAATACAGCAAATAAACACCTATTCAATGAAGAATGAAGAACTAAGAATGAAGAATGCGAAAGCAACCGCTTCAACTTACTTCTTCATTTCCTGCCAAATTCTTCATTCTTCATTCTTAATTCTTCATTTAAAAATATGAAAGGAACAAAGATAATCACCCTGATGTGCGCTACGGCCCTGTTGAGCAGTTGCCACATCTATAAAGCATACGACAGGCCCGAGGACATCACGACCGAAGGCTTGTACCGCGACACGGCCCTGGTGAACACCGCCGTGGCCAACGACACGGCCAGCTTCGGCAACGTGCCCTGGCGCGAAGTCTTCACCGACCCGCAGTTGCAGGCCTACATCGAACAGGCCCTGGCCAACAACGCCGACCTGCGCACGGCGATGCTGAACGTCGAGTCGGCCCAGGCCGCACTATTGTCGGCCCGGCTGGCCTATCTGCCCCAGTTGTCGCTCAGCCCCCAAGGCACGCTGACCAACTGGAACAAAGGCGAAATGACCACGAAGACCTACAACATCCCCGTCAGCGCCAGCTGGCAGATTGACCTCTTCGGGCAAATCCTGAACCCCAAACGGGCCGCACAGGTATCGCTGAAGCAAGCCCAATACAGCCAACAGGCCGTGCAGACGCAGCTCATCGCCAACGTGGCCAACATCTACTACACCCTGCTGATGCTGGACCGCCAGCTGGAGATTACCGAAAGCACGGCCGAAGTGCTGAAAGACTACGTGGAAACCATGCAGGCCATGTACGACTACGGCAACGTCAACAGCGCCGCCATCGAACAGAGCCGCAGCGCCTACGCACAAGTCGTGGCCTCGCTGTCCGACCTGCGCCAGAGCCTGACGGAGACGGAGAATGCTTTCTGCCTCATCCTGAACGAGCCTGCCCACGCCATCGAACGCGGCGTATTGGAAAACCAAGTGCTCCCCTCCGAATTCTCGGTCGGCGTGCCCCTGCAACTGCTCTCCAACCGTCCGGATGTGAAGGCCGCAGAGATGGCCCTGGCCGCCTGCTACTATAACACGAACAGCGCACGTGCCGCCTTCTATCCGCAAATCACGCTGAGCGGCACGGCCGGATGGACCAACAGCAGCGGTGCCGGCATCGTCAATCCCGGCAAGCTGCTGGCCAACCTCATCGGCTCGCTGACCCAGCCCTTGTTCTACCGCGGTGCGAATATCGCCCGCCTGCGCCAGGCCAAAGCCCAGGAGGAGCAGGCCAAGATTGGCTTCCAGACAACCCTGCTCAACGCAGGCAATGAGGTGAGCAACGCCCTCGCCTTGTACCAGAATACGGTAGCAAAAGTTAATTCTCGCACCATGCAGGTAAATTCTGCCCGAAAAGCAGCGGAAGATACAAAAGAATTGTTTAACTTAGGCACGTCAACCTACCTCGAGGTATTGACTGCCCAACAGAGCTACCTCAGCGCACAGCTGTCTGAAGTGAGCGACACGTACAGCCAGATGCAGGCCGTCATCAACCTGTATCAGGCCTTGGGCGGAGGAAGAGAATAACTCTAATGTCTATATATCATGATTAGTCCTTTAGCATACGTTGACCCTGCCGCAAAGCTCGGCAAGAACGTAACAGTACAACCTTTCGCCTACATTGAAGGCGATGTAGAAATCGGCGATGACTGTGTCATCATGGCAGGCGCGCATATCCTGAACGGTACGCGCATGGGCCGCAAGAACACCGTACACCACGGTGCCGTGCTGGCCAGCGTGCCCCAGGACTTCCACTACGAAGGAGAAGACAGCCTGCTCATCATCGGCGATGAGAACGACATCCGCGAGAACGTGGTAGTGGCACGTGCCACACACGCCGAAGGCGGAACACGCATCGGAAACGGCAACTTCCTGATGGACGGCGCACACCTCTGCCACGATGTGCAGATAGGCAACCACTGCGTGCTGGGCATCCGCAGCATGGTGGCCGGCGAGAGCATTGTGGACGACTGCACCATCCTGAGCAGCAACGTCATTGTGCAGCAATACTGCCACATAGGCGGCTGGGTGCTCATCCAGTCGGGCTGCCGCATATCGAAAGACGTGCCGCCCTATGTCATCATGGCGGGCAACCCCGTGCAGTACCACGGCATCAACGCCGTCGTGCTGCAGCACAAGAACCAGATGGACGACCGCATCCTGCGCCACATCATGAACACGTACCGCCTGATCTACCAGGGCAACTTCAGCCTGCAGGATGCCGTGCTGAAGATCGAGGACCAGATTCCCAAGAGCCCGGAGATTGAGAACATCGTGGAGTTCATCCGCAACTCGAAAGGCATCATCCGCTGACAAACGGCAACATCCTACATACAAAAGCCGCTCCTGCCCATAAACACAGGAGCGGCTTTTTTTATTCCTCGCTGCACTGCTTCCCAGCCTATGACTCGAAATGCAGCAAGCCGAAATATTGCGGGCAGTGGAAGTTGGGCTTGTCCTGCTCTATCGGATTCCACGACAGGAAGTGCGGTGTCTGAAGCAGGTCGCCGCACTTGTAGAAGTTGGCAGGTATGTCACGCCCCGAGAAAGTATCCAGGTCATGCAGGAAAAAGGTAGTGGCAGGGATGACAAGCGCCACCTCCCACGTGCACTCGCCCACTCGCTCGGCAAAAGGCTCACGCCCCAGCGACGCCCAGCGTTGCACACGGTCCAATACCTCTTGCGGCGCATGCTGACGGTCCTTACGTCCGGCACCGCCGCCCACCAACAATGTCCCGGCACAGTTGCACTCCAGGTTATAGTACACACCGTCGCCTGCCGGGACGGAGAAGAACTCCACACACGAGTCTTCCCACACCCGGCCATTATCCGCAGCCGCCACAGCACGCACGGAGGCCTCCTCTACCCGGAAATGAAGCAACAGCGCATCACCGGTATGGGCCAGGCGAAACTGCACCGCGGGACAATAGGGATAATCCTTCCAATTGACGGTAGCAAGAGGAACGAAGCCCACCTGCTCTCCATCCAGACATGCCGGAACAGCCTCTGCGGATATTCCGTCCGCACGGACTTTCTTTATCACCAGTTCGTTCACAGCCATAGAGATTAGCGGGTCATACACTCACTAATGAACGCCCGCATCTCGTCCTGATGGGCCTCCACGCTCTGCAGCAGTTTGAACTGGGCGGCGGTACGCACCAGGTTGTGTTCCGGATAGGCTATTTTATAATAGGTGTCGCCATTCAGATAGTCCGTCAGGAAGCGGACGCACTGCATGTAGGGGAAGAGGGCTGCGGCATAAGGCAGATTCTCCACCTCTACCGGCAGGAGGAACGAACGGGCCGACTCCAAATAGCCACGGGTGAAAGCGCGGAAAATGTCCATGTTGAACGACACGTTGTCCGGATTGCGGTCGTCCTCGGCGCCGGTGTTGGCGGCGGAGCGGAGGAAGTCGCCATAGTCGGAGAACACATACGAGGGCATCACCGTATCCAGGTCGATGACACAGAGCACGCTGCCGTCCTCGTCGAACATCATATTGTTCACCTTCGTGTCACAGTGGCAGATGCGTTTGGGCAGCACGCCTTCGCGGTGCAGGCGTTCGGCCTTGCACATCTCGTCGGCACGGCGTTCGATTTCCTCCAGGAAGTGGGACACCTCCTTGACCCGTCCGGCGGCATCGGCGCTGACGGCCTCGCGCAACTGACGCAGGCGAAGCTCCATGTTGTGGAAGTCCGGGATGGTTTCTACCAGCGGCTCGGTGACATCGGCCAGCATCGCCTCGAACTGTCCGAAGGCCTTACCGGCGCAGTAGGAATATTCAGGATTGACCGTCTCATAGGTCTTGGCGCGGGGAATGAAGACCATAATGCGCCAATAGGCATCGCCTTCCTTCCAATACGTCTTGCCGGTGTCGGCCGTGAGGAAGTGCAACACCTTGCGGTCGATGTCCGTCTCGCCTTGTGCTTCCAGCTTGCGGCGGATATGGGCGGTGACGGCCTCGATGTTACGCTGCAGGCCGTCCACGTCCTGGAAGATGGCGTGATTGATGCGCTGCAACACATAGTCGGGTGCATCGGCCTCGGCGGTTGTCACTAAATAGGTGTCATTTATCAGTCCCGAACCCAGGGGACGTATCCCGCTCACTGTTCCTTGCGGGTGAAAATGCGTTACGATAGATAAAAGTTCATTCATAAATTTATCGGAATTAGAGATTAAGTATTCAATGATCACCACGGCGGCCCTTCAGGTATTCATAACCGAAGCGGCACCGCAGACAGTCGTGCTTGTCGCAATATCCCTTCTGCAACTGGAGCAGCGCCTGCGAGTCGCCTGCCGTCCGCACGGGCAGTCCCGCCTTGGCCCAATGACGGATAATGCTGTTGTCCTCGGCCTTGAGCGACTCCAGGAAGCGGGCTGCCCGCTCGCACAACCGCTCGTCGGACCGGTATTGCCCGTAGGCATAGAGGACGGGGACCACCGTATTCAGTATTATGAGGTTGATGGCCCCGGCACCCAGCGCCTTCTCGCTGCGCGGCGACTCCTTGCGGAAGTTGAAATGTTCCTTCCAGAAGTCGGACGTCCGTACCACCAGCAGCCGACGAACTTCCTCCGGCTCCCCGGCCTCCACCACGCACGAGAACAGCCCCTCAGCCCGGTGATACAAGTAGGCCAGTTGCGCCAGGCGCACATGGGGGAAATTGCCCGGCCGCAGACGCAGGAAGCGCCATTGCTCGTGCGACAGCGGAGCCGGCAGACTGAATTTGCGCTGCAGGTAGGCAAACTCCCGCCGCAGGTCTTGGCAATAGGCCGAATCCTCCGCTCCGTCCAGCAGGCCCGCCATCCCGAAGAAGAAGGCTTCCACCTGGAAGAGGTTGTCACGGTGCTTGTCCACAGCCCGCAGAGGCAGGCGCAAGGCCCACGCCTCGAAAGCGTCGCCGTTCAGCCCGAAGCCGAAGTTGCGCGCCAGGGTGACGAAGAAAGCGTCCTCCCAGTTGCATCCGCAGCGCTCCCAGCGCCGTCGGATGGCTTCGGCCTTCTGCTGAAGACGCTCCGCCAGCAAAGCGGAGAACCACGCATGAACCTTCAGCCCGGGCAGGGCGGCCAATATCTCGTAGCACGGCGGGACAATCTCCGCCCGGCATAACTCGTCGTACCTCTGCCTCACCTCATCGGGACACGGCAACAGCAGTTGAGGGATACGCTCGCCGTTGGTACGGAACACGTCGCAATCGGCCTCGCCCACCACGTGCAGCACCACCCGGTCGTAGGCCGCGTCACGGTCGTGCCCGTGGCGCAACCAGTCCGAAGCACGGTCGTGCACCTCCACGTCGCCCGCCCACAGCGTGTCGCCCAACTTCACCTTGGCATTGAAGAAGTCGGGACCTGCGTGCGTATTGGGCAGGCCGGGGTCGATGACCTCCAGCGGTTGCCCGTCCGTGGTCTGCAGGGGGCGCAAGGGATAGATGCGATGGCGCCAGACGTAATGCAGCAGTTGTTCCATAGTACCGTCATATGGATTTATGGGTGTCAAAGATAGGGGAATTTGAGCAGACTGCCAACTTTCGGGGAAGATTCTTATGGAAGTATCTTCATGGAATCAGATTATTTGACAGCCACGGCGAACTGCGCCCCCGTTCGCCAGCGTCGGTGCCTGCGAGCGCGAGCGGGGATACCGACGAGCGCGCTCGCCGATACCGCTAAGCACGTTCAGAAGCACTACTAAACAGCGGGCATATAACCGGCTGATTTCCAATACCGAATCTACGAAGGAACAAAATCATACGACAGAATCTGCCGGGCGTAAAAGAACAATAAAATTCAACCTATCTACATTCCCCACACCATAATCTCGCGTCCGCCATACTGCTCTGTGCGGTGCCACAGTTTCTCCTCCCACGACCGTCCCGGTCGGCGGTCGAAGAGGATAAAATGCCCTTCGTTGATGACGCCGCCGCATTGGTCCATATACCCTGCCGTCTGCTCCAAGCCTTTGCGGATGGTTCCTTCTTCATTGGAGCGCAATATCTTCAACTCCAATACGATGCGCTGGTAGGGGCCTCCGTATTTATCGGTCAGCGGCTTCGTGATAAGCAGGTCTGTCCTGCCGCGCCCCAAACCATATTCGCGGTCAATATAGCCGCCCCCGTTCACCACCCGTTGCAGGAAGGCTTGCAAGAGCAGTTGCGGGCCGCTCTCCTTATAGTCGAAACGCTCTATCCACGAATCGGCATTCTGACGGAAAAATTGCTGGAAGTCCAGCAAGAGTTTCTCCATGTTGATGCTGCTATCGGGATTGATATACCAGGCGGCCTGCTGGATAAGCGTCTGCTGGCGTGCCCACGTCAGTTCGCGGGGAATGATCTCCTTGTAGATGGCGTTGGCTATGCGCAACGGCTTGTCCCGCACCACCAGGCCCATATCCACTACGTACTGGATGTCGTCGTCCGACAGATGCGTCTCGGTCTCCGCGTCCTCATTGGCCAGAATGGGCGCAATCACCCGCCGCACCCGGTCTTCGCGCAGCTTGTCTATCAAGATATCTATATGGGTGTCCCGACGATAGATTATGTTCTCTTGCGCGCGGTAAATCATCTCCGGTATGATGCGGATGCTGCGGTCGCGGTTCTCCCGAATTTCCATTGTCACCTCGTAGCCCAAGGCATTCACCAGCCAGGGCTGCCCCTCGGTGGCCTCCCATATCATGGGGAAGCAGGCTTCGTCAAACTCCTGTCCCGTAGCCGCCGTGTGCTGCATATAGAGGTCGTGGATTTCTTCCTTGGTCAGATTACCCAGCCGCAAGGACTTAGCCTTGATGTTGAAGGCAGAGCCACCCGTCACAATATCCTGATTGGAAAGCACGATGCGGTAGTCACGCACATCGCGTACCCCGCATAGGATAATGGTCTGCGGGAAATGCTGTGGCCGCTGGTCGTAACCGGCCCGGATCTGGCGCAGCACGCTGACCAGGCCATCGCCCACCAGGGCGTCTATCTCGTCGAGAAAAAGCACCAAAGGGAGCGGGAGGGATTCGCAGAGGGCACGAAGAAATGCCGTCAACAAAGAATTATTCGGCTCGCCTCCCTTTCGGATCTTTTGCAGCAAGTCCCTTGCCTCGCTATTCCCGCGCAACGTATCCACACGGCCGGCAACAGTGGCTGCAGTGGCAAGAACCACTTCCTCCACATCATTGCGCGCCGCCTGTCCCGCCTCCACATTTGCATAAACGGCTATGAACTCGCCCCGTGCATTGAGGTAATCGCGCAAGGCCAGCAGGCACGATGTCTTGCCCGTCTGCCGCGGGGCGTGGAGCACGAAATACTTCTGCTGGTAAATCAGCATCTCCACTTCTTCCAAATCAATGCGGCTCAATGGCTCCACATTATAATGCAAATCGGGACGTATCGGCCCCGCCGTATTAAAGAACTTAGGCACTTTCCTCATCATCTTTCTACCAATTAGGGATAACACTGCCCCAAAGATACGCCCATTTACACAAAACCCCGCACACAGAGCGGTTAAAATATGAGAAATCCTATCCCTGCAAGCAAGAAAAGCATTACCTTTGCGACACATAGTATAATCATCAACTGCAGAAAACAATGAAATTAGCACTGATAGGCTACGGCAAGATGGGCAAGGAAATAGAACGCATCGCCCGAAGCCGCGGACACGAAATTGTGAGCATCATCGACTTGGACAATCAACAGGACTTCACCTCAGAGGCTTTCCGCAGCGCCGAGGTCGCCATCGAATTTACCAATCCGCAGGCCGCCTACGGCAACTACCTGCGCGCCTTCGAAGCCGGCGTCAAGGTGGTGTCCGGCAGTACGGGCTGGCTGAAAGACCACGGCGATGACGTCCGCCGCCTCTGCACCGAAGAGGGAAAGACGCTGTTCTGGTCCAGCAACTTCAGCTTGGGTGTAGCCATCTTCTCCGCCGTCAACAAGTATCTGGCACGCATCATGAACCGCTTCCCCGAATACGATGTCACGATGGAAGAGACGCACCACGTCCACAAGCTGGATGCACCCAGCGGCACCGCCATCACCCTGGCGGAGGGTATCGTGGACTGCCTGGACCGCAAGACGCACTGGGTGAAGGGCACACTCCAGGCACCGGACGGCACCGTGAGCGGCACTACGCAATGTGCCCCGGAGGAATTGCCAATCAGCTCCGTCCGCCGCGACGAAGTGCCCGGCATCCACAGCATCCGCTATGACTCGGCTGCAGACAGCATCACCATCACCCACGACGCCAAGAACCGCAGCGGCTTCGCTCTGGGTGCCGTGCTGGCCGCCGAATATACAGCCGGACATACAGGCCTGCTGACAATGGAAGACCTTTTCCCCTTTCTGAAAGCATAAGAAGAAACTATGGAATTTACCAATAATCCGAAACTGGACCGTCCCCGCAAACCGGGCAAAGGCCGCTGGATCAAGTTCGGCATCGTCACGCTGCTCTATCTGCTGTTCCTCCTGTGGATCAAGAGCTGGTGGGGTCTCCTCGTCGTGCCCTTCATCTTTGACATTTACATCACCAAGTTCATTCCCTGGGGATTCTGGAAGAAGTCCAAGAACCCTGCCGTGCGCAGCGTCATGAGCTGGGTGGATGCCATCGTCTTCGCACTGGTGGCCGTCTACTTCGTCAACATCTATCTCTTCCAGAACTACCAGATACCCTCTTCATCGCTGGAGAAATCGTTGCTGGTGGGTGACTTCCTTTATGTCAGCAAGGTAAGCTACGGCCCCCGCGTGCCTAACACGCCGCTGTCCATGCCCCTGACGCAGCACACGCTGCCCATCTTCAACTGCAAATCCTACCTGGACTGGCCGCACTGGGACTACAAGCGCGTGAAAGGCTTCGGACGGGTGAAGCTGCATGACATCGTGGTGTTCAACTTCCCCGCGGGCGACACCGTGGCCCTGAACCACCAGATGGAGGACTTCTACAGCCTGGCCTACCGCGAAGGCAGACGCCTCTACCCCAACCCCGTGGAAATGGACAGCCTGACCCGCGAACAGCAGCGCGCCATCTATGACCTCTACTACGCCGCCGGCCGCAAACTGATACTGAGCAACCCGCAACTGTACGGCGACATCGTGGTGCGCCCCGTGGACCGCCGCGAGAACTACGTGAAGCGCTGCACCGGCCTGCCGGGCGACACACTGCAAATCATCGACGGACGGGTCTACCTGAACGGACAGCCCACCCCCGTGCCTGAGAACGTGCAGTTCAACTACTTCGTGCAGACCACCGGCCCGCTCATCACAGAAGATATGTTCCGTGAGCTGGGCATCAGCAAGGACGACCAATGGCTGCTGCCGGACGATGCCGAAAGCCAAGCCGTATTGGCTTCGCTGGGGCTGGACGCACGGGATGCACAAGGACGTCCGACCCCCGTCTACCACTTGCCGCTGACGCAGAAGATGTATGACACCCTGCTGGGCAACAAGAAACTGGTGGCCCGCATCGTCCGCGAACCGGCCATCTACGGAGGCGATGTCTATCCGCTGAACCTCTACACGCGGTGGACACGCGACGACTACGGTCCCATCTGGATTCCCGCCAAGGGCGCCACCATCCAGCTGACGAAGGACAACTTGCCCATCTACAGCCGCTGCATCGAGGCCTACGAAGGCAATACGCTGGAGCAGCGCACAGACGGCATCTACATCAACGGACAGAAGACTGACTCCTATACCTTCCAAATGGATTACTACTGGATGATGGGCGACAACCGCCACAATTCGCTCGACTCGCGCTACTGGGGCTTCGTACCCGAGGACCATGTGGTGGGCAAGCCGCTCGTCGTATGGCTCTCCCTGGACAAGGACCGCAACTGGTTCGACGGTCGTGTCCGCTGGGACCGCCTCTTCAAGTGGGTAGACAATAACTAAGGGATGAAAAAGGTAGGTAAGACACTGACTGCCATCGGGGCCGCAGTACTCGCCGGAGTACTGCTGCGTACGTGTGTGGCCACTTCCTACCTGATTCCCTCGTCGGGCATGGAGAACTCGCTCTACCAGGGCGAGCGCATCCTGGTGAACAAATGGAGCTACGGCCTCCGTCTCCCCCTAATGAGTTGGTGGGGCTATCAACGCTGGGCCTCCCGTCCCGTAGGGCGCGAGGACATCATCGTCTTCAACAACCCCGGCAACCTGCAAGAACCGGTCATCAGCCGCCGCGAGGTCTTCATAGGCCGCTGCATCGGCACGCCGGGCGACACGCTGTTGGTGGACTCGCTCTTCAACGTCATCTCTTCGGAGAAACGGGCGCCCGACCAGAAGTTCCTCTTCGCCTATCCGCGCACGGAGGAAGCCCGGCTGGACTCGCTACTGGCACGGCTCGACATCTCTTCCCCTCTGCTGGGCAGTGACTCCGCAAGAATTATCCGCAGCCTCAGCCGCTACGAGTGTTATTTATTGGAACAGGCGGCCAATGACCACCTGCCCTTGACGCCCGTGGAGCAGACGGACTCCCTCCGGCACATGCACCCCCTCCTCATCCCCGGACGGGGCACGACGGTGCGCGTCCTGCCGTGGAACCGCACCCTCCTATGCAATACGCTTCTCCTCCACGAGGGACGCAATGCTTTCATCCAGGGCGATACTCTCTATATCGACGGGCAGCCCGCCGACTCGTGCACCTTCCACAAGGATTACTATTGGGTGACCGCCAACAACGCCTCCAACCTCTCCGACTCGCGCCTCTTCGGCTTCGTGCCCGAGGACCATGTCATCGGACGGGCAGCCCGCATCTGGTTCTCCAAGGAACAGGACACCGGCCTCTTCGGCGGCTACCGATGGGACCGGATGGGCCTGGCCGTAAAGTAACAAACCATCACGCCCTATGACCACCGCTCTCCTGTCTACCGCCTATCTCGCTCCCGTGGAGTACTACACAAAACTCCTGGCCTACGACCACATCCTCGTGGAGCAGTATGACCACTATGCCAAGCAGACTTACCGCAATCGCTGCACTATCGCCGCCCCGGACGGCCCCTTGGCCTTGTCCGTCCCCACGGTCAAACCCGACACCCCGAAGTGCCTCACACGGGATATCCGCATCTCCGACCACGGCAACTGGCGCCACCTGCATTGGAATGCACTCGAATCGGCCTACAACCACACGCCCTTCTTCGAATACTACAAGGACGAGTTCCGCCCCTTCTACGAGCAGAAGTACGAGTTCCTCGTGGACTTCAACGAGGCTCTCTGCCAATTGGTCTGCTCGCTCCTGGACATCTCTCCCCGCATCAGCCGCACCACGGACTATGCAGCCGCCCCGACCGATGCCGATGACTTCCGCGAACGCATCCATCCCAAAAAGGATTTCCGCATGGAGGATCCCGACTTTGTGGCCCGCCCCTACTACCAGGTATTCCAGGACCGTCTGGGTTTCCTGCCCAACCTGAGCATCGTGGACCTGCTGTTCAACATGGGGCCGGAAAGCCTGCTGGTGCTGCAGGCATGCCGATAAGGCCGGATTTCCCGCATCAAAAAAGGCGCGACCTCGCGGCCGCGCCTTCCCAAATCCAAGAAAAATATCAGTATAGCAGTCTGTCGTTTATTGCAGTTCGAACGGCACCTTGCCCTTGATGTCGGCAGCCGAAGCGGCAATGATGGCCTCGAACTTGCCCGGCTCGGCCACCCACTCGTGCTTCTCCGCATCGAAGAAGCTCAGAGCGTCCTTGCGGATGGTGAACGTCACTTCCTTCTCTTCGCCCGGAGCCAGCTTCACCTTCCGGAAGCCTTTCAGCTCCTTGACGGGACGAGGCAGGCTGGACTTCTTGTCGCTGATGTAGAGCTGAATCACTTCCTGCCCCTCGCGCGTGCCGGTATTCTTCACGGTGACGCGGACGGTCAGTTCGCCGTCGGCCGTCATGGTCTTGGCATCAGCCGTCGGCTTGCCATATTCAAAGGTCGTATAACTCAATCCGTGACCGAAGGGGAAGAGGGGCTTTACCTTCTTCTGCTTGTCCGCCCAGCGGTAGCCTACGAAGATGCCTTCGTTGTATTTGATGTTCACCGTATCCTGGGTGCGCACGCCCGTATACTCGCCCAGTTGATGCGCCGGCACGTCCTCCAGACGGACAGGGAACGTGAAGGGCAGTTTACCACTGGGATTCACATCACCCATCAGCACGGAAGCCAGCGACGTACCAGCCTCTGAGCCGAGGTACCAGTCCTGCACGATGGCGGGCACCTGTGCAATCCACGGCATGGCCACGGCGTTGCCCGAGATGTTCACCACAATCAGCTTGGGATTTGCAGCCGCCAACGCTTCAATCACTTGGTCCTGTCCGTAGGGCAGGCCCAGAGAGGCGCGGTCAGAGTCTTCACAGTCCTGTCCGGCACTCTTGTTCAGGCCGCCGATGAAGATGACATAATCCGACTCCTTGGCCACCTGCACGGCCTCGGCAATCAGCTCCTCGGGCGAACGGTCGTCCTGCAGGTTCTGGCCGGTCACCACGCCGTTATATTCACCGCTGGCATCGCCTACGTAGCCACGGACGTACACGACCTCGGCCCGGTTGCCCACGCGCTCACGGATGCCCTGCAAGGGGGAGATCTCGCGCTGCACCTTCAGCGACGAGCTTCCGCCGCCCACAGTCATCATCTTCACGGCATTCTCGCCCACCACGGCAATCTTCTTGACGCCGTCCAGACAGATGGGCAGGACATTACCCTCGTTCTTCAGCAGCACGATGCCTTCCTCACCGATGCGGCGGGCGGCGGCATAGTGTTCGGGCGAACGCATCGAGCCCATCGGCTTGCGGGTGTTCATGCTGGTGCGGAACATCAGGCGCAGGACGCGGCGCACCTTGTCGTCCAGCTCTTTGGTGCCCACCTTACCTGCCTTGATACGGTTCAGATAGGGTTGAGCCAGGAAGTAATTGTCGTAGGCGTTGCCCAGTCCGCCGGACAGGCCGTCCGTCCAGCTGCCGAACTCCAGGTCGACGCCGTGGGCAATGGCCTGGTCTGTGTTGTGCACGCCGCCCCAGTCGGACACGACGGCACCGTCAAAGCCCCATTCGCCTTTCAGGATATCGTCCAGCAGGCGCTTGTTCTGCCCGCAATGGCGGCCCTCAAATAGGTTATAACCGCTCATGATAGTCCACGCCTTGCCTTCCTGCACGGCAGCCTTGAAGGCGGGGAGGTAGATTTCGTACAAGGTGCGGTCGTCCACGATGACGTTCGTATTGTGGCGGTTCACCTCGTGGTTATTCAACGCAAAATGCTTCACACAGACGGCCACGCCGTTCTGCTGCACGCCCTGGATATAGGGCACTACCATGCGGCCGGACAGGTAAGGGTCCTCGCCCATGTATTCGAAGTTACGGCCGTTCAGCGGGGTGCGGTAGATGTTGACACCGGGTCCCAGCAGGACGTCTTTCTCGCGGTAGCGGGCCTCCTCGCCGATGCTCTGCCCGTAGAGCAGGGACATGTCGGGATTCCACGTGGCGGCCAGACACGTCAGAGCCGGGAATGCCACACAAGAGTCGTTGGTCCATCCGGCCTGGTCCCACTCGTCCCACAACACTTCGGGACGGACACCGTGGGGGCCGTCGTCGGTCCACAACTCGGGGATGCCCAGGCGTGCCACGCCCGGACTGCTGAACTTGGACTGCGCATGGATGATGGCTATCTTTTCGTCCAATGTCATACGACTCAAAGCATCTTCCACCCGCTCCTCAATCGGTTTGTTCTCGTCCAAATAGACGGGCTTCTGCTGGGCCGAGAGTGGGAAAGCCGCAGCCAAAGCCAAGGTAAACAACAATTCTTTCTTCATACGGATTGATTTTTTTAGATTAAATATTGGATTGTATTCAGTTCCTGTCATGGAGGCCGCTGTACGCGGGTACCGACGCTCGTGTTCGCGGGTATCGGTGCTCGTGCTCGCGGGTACCGACGCTTGCGCACGGCAATATACCCGCCGGACGCCCTCCGTACAGCCGGCCAGCAGAGCCGTTTATTTCATTCCCAACGACCGGATATAACTCTCCTGCGGCGTGCAGTTCTCCACCTTCACGGCCTCCAGCAGGTCGGTCAAGGCCTGACGCGCAGCAGCCTGGTCGGGACGGGCGTTGCGGATTTCCTGGTACGTGCCGCGCGGCGCCTCGGCGAAGTCCACCACGGCCTGCCAGCCTGCAGGCGGCGTGATGCCCATAAAGCAGGAATTGCCCATCTTCTTGTAAGGCCAGAACGTGTAGCCTATGTTGTTCTCACGCATCACCCGGCAGAAATCGGCCTGCCACTGGTCGGTGTTGTGGCCAATCTCGCCCATGTACATCGGCAGGTTCACGCTGTCGCGGAAGCTGATGATATTCATGATGGCCTCCTTGGTAGCCGGGCCGCCATAACGGTGGCAGGTGTACATGATTTTATCATCGAACTTGGAGTCGGTGAAGGGCTTGAAGTTGCCGTTCCACTGGGCTCCGCCCAAGAGGATGATGTGGTTGGTGTCCACCTCGCGGATAGCGGCTACACCTTTCTTATAGAGCGGTTCCAATTTGGCGTTCAACTCGTCCATGTTGGGGAAATAAGGAGCAATGGGTTCGTTGAAGAGCTCGTAGCCCAGGATGACGGGTTCATCCTTGTAACGGCTGGCAATGCGGCGCCAGATGTCGCAGTAGAGCTGCTGGCTCTCCTCGCTCTCGAACAGCCAGGGGTAGCCATAGCTGTCGTCGATGTTGTCACCCGTCTGTCCGCCGGGGGCATCGTGCATGTCCAGGATGAGGTACAGGTCCGATTCGCGGCACCACTCCACCAGACTGTCCACGCGGGCGAATCCGTCCTGCTCGGCGGTAAGGCCCATGTAGTCTTCGTCAGTGAAGAGCTTGTAATGGAAAGGTAGGCGGATGGTGTTCGCCCCGGTGCTCTTGATGAAACGGATGTCCTCACGGGTCACGTAGTTGTCCTTGAACTGGCGCCAGAAGCGGGCGGCAAAGTCGGGGCCAACCAGCTGGCACAGCATCTCGTCGATGAAGTGCGCCGAATTGGTGCGGGTGAAGTTGAACATGTATCCTTCCGGATTGAGCCAGTTGCCCAAGTTGGTACCCATAATAAAGAGAGGTGTACCGTCCGGTTTGAGTAGGTTTTGCCCGTCAATGGTGACGAAGGCACTAGTAGTTTCGGCCGTCTCGGCGGATTGTTGTCCGCCGCATCCGGCCAGGCCCAGCGCGAGCAGGCCTGTCATGACGCTTGCTTTCAATAAATGCTTCATGGGTAGATGAATGTGTTTGTTTGATTAAAAATAAAGGCAGAAGGAATATTCCTTCCGCTAACGCACCTCAAAGATAAGAAAGATTTCCGCACCAAGAAAGAGGCATTTGCGTCCCCAGGGATGACGTAAATCCAACCTCTGCCAAACAACATCTGTATATCAGCTATTTATCAAAAAATCATGCGCAAAAAAAGTGTATATAGAAAAGAGTCATGACGTAATAAAGACGTATCCTTTGCCGAAATTTCCGGCGGCTCTCCCGCGGACTTTCCGCAAAAAAAGCGTAAGTTTGCCCACGGAAATAAACATCGCCCGTCTATGTTGCAACTACAGACTCCCAACGGGGACACGCGCGTGCTGCTGCATTCGTGTTGCGCCCCTTGCTCGTCGGCCATCATCGAGTGTATGCTGGCCAACGGCATCCGCCCCACCGTGTTCTACTGCAACCCCAATATCTTCCCGGCCGAGGAATACGAAATCCGCAAGCAGGAAGCCATCCGCTTCGTGACGTCGCAGGGGCTGGACTTCGTAGATGCAGAGTATGACCACACGCTCTGGCAAAGCCGCATGAAAGGTTTGGAGGAGGAGCCCGAAAGAGGGCGGCGATGCCTGCGCTGCTTCCTGCTGCGCCTGGACGAGACGGCCCGCTATGCCGCCGAGCATGGCTTTACCCTCTTCACCACCACCCTGGCCTCCTCGCGCTGGAAGAGCCTGGAGCAAATCAACGAGGCCGGTCGGGCGGCCGCCGCACGCCATCCCGGCACCCTCTTCTGGGAGCAGAACTGGCGCAAAGGCGGCCTGCAGGAGCGGCGCAACCAACTGCTACGCGACTACGGCTTCTACAACCAGCAGTATTGCGGGTGCGAATACAGCATGCGGCGGCTGGAGAAAACAACTCAGGAATAAACGCAAACCTGCCCGCCTAGGCATACACGAGCACCGACAACCGTTCCTCGTCCAGCATCTCGCCCGCCACGTCCAGCAGGAGGTCCGGCGTCAGCGCATCAATGCGGCGGAACAGGTCGGCCATGGTCTCGTAGCGGTTGTAGTGCAGGAAGGTCTTGGCCATACCCAGGGCATTGGCCTCGAAATTGTCCGAAGCCACTATCAACTGGCCCGTCAGTTGTTTCCGGGCGGCAGCCAGCTGGGCGGCGGTCAGGCGACGGTCGCGCAGGCGCTTCAACTCCTTACGCACCAGGCGGAGGCAAGTATCGGTGTCCTCCGGGTCGCAACCGAAATAGATGCAGAAGGTACCCGTATCGGTATAAGAGGTCAGATTGGCCTCCACGTTGTAGACCAGCCCACGCCGCTCGCGCAAAGCCACGTTCAGGCGGCTGTTCATACCGGGACCTCCCAGCAGATTGTTCAGCAGGTAGAGAGCCGTGCGACGCGGAGAGTGAGCATCGTAGCCACGGCCACCGATCATCACATGGGTCTGATGGGTATCACGGTGCAAAGTGCGCCGGGCAGGTACATAAGGGGGAGGCAGGATACGGCCGTCAGACGATGGTCCGGACGGACATACCACATCAGCGAGAAGTTTCTCGGCCAGGCGCACCACCCGGCGAAAGTCCACGGCTCCGTATACGAAGAAGACCATCCGGTCCGGACGGTAGAGGCGGGCGGTAAAAGCTGCGGCATCCACGCCCCGGAATGCCTTCAAACGCTCGGGATTGCCCAAAATGTTGCGTCCCAAAGGGTGTCCGCGGAAGATAAGGTCCTCGAAGTCATCGAATATCAGTTCGGAAGGCGTGTCCTCGTAGGACTGAATCTCGTCAAGAATGACATCCGTCTCTTTCTCTACTTCGCGCTGGGGGAAGGTGGAGCAGAATACGATGTCCGCCAGCAGCTCGAAGGCCCGGGCAAAGTGTTCGACGGGAAAAGCGCAATAGACCACCGTCTCCTCCTTGTTGGTATAGGCATTGAGGTCGCCGCCCACGTTCTCCATACGGTTCAGGATGTGCCAGGCCTTGCGCTTGCGGGTCCCTTTGAAAAGCAAGTGCTCGACGAAGTGAGCCATGCCGGGTTCGTCCTCGCGTTCGTCGCGCGTACCGGCATCAACGGCAAAGCCACAATAAGCCACTCGTGAGGCCAAAGGCTGGTGGATGACGCGCAACCCGTTGGACAGGACATAGACATTGCAAGCAGAACTATCTTCGACCAAATTCTTCATTTTGACAGGGGGATTCGATTTAGAGCGCAAAAATACAATAAAACTTATTGCGGTTTATGGAAAATTGCGGATATTTGCAAGTAGTAAGGACGGGAAGCCCCCTCCTTGCGGCCGACCGGTACGGACAAACCGGCCCATACATTACTCTAAAAACTGACAACAATGATAGCTGACATCAAAGAACTCCTGCTGAAAGAAGCACAAGCCGTAAAGGACATCCCGGTGACTGACGCCTACGAACGGGCCGTGGAGCTCATCGTGGAACACGTGCACCGCCGCCGGGGCAAGCTGGTGACCTCGGGCATGGGCAAGGCCGGGCAAATCGCCATGAACATTGCCACTACCTTCTGCTCGACGGGCATCCCTTCCGTCTTCCTGCATCCCAGCGAGGCGCAACACGGCGACTTGGGCATCCTGCAGGAGAACGACCTGCTGCTGCTCATCTCCAACTCGGGCAAAACCCGTGAAATCGTGGAGCTGACCCAACTGGTCCATAACCTGGACTCCCGCCTGAAGTTCATCGTCATCACCGGCAACCCTGACAGCCCCCTGGCCCGCGAGGCAGACGTCTGCCTCAGCACAGGCCACCCCGACGAGGTCTGCCCCCTGGGCATGACGCCTACGACCTCGACCACCGTCATGACCGTCATCGGCGACATCCTGGTCGTAGAGACCATGAAGCGGACGGGCTTCACCATCGAAGACTATTCCAAGCGCCACCACGGCGGCTACTTGGGTGAGAAATCAAGACTGCTATGCGAAAAGTAATCGGAATCGGAGAGACCATCCTCGACATCATCTTCCGCGACGAACAGCCGTCTGCGGCCGTTCCCGGAGGATCGGTGTTCAACGGCATCGTGTCGCTGAGCCGTACGGGCGTGCCGGTCTGCTTCATCAGCGAGACGGGCAACGACCGCGTGGGCGACATCATCCTGCGCTTCATGCGCGACAACCACATCCCCACGGACCACGTCAACGTCTTCCCCGACGGCAAGTCGCCCGTGTCCCTCGCCTTCCTGGACGAGCGGAGTGATGCGGAATACCTCTTCTACAAGAACTATCCCGCCCAGCGCCTCGACGTGGCCTTCCCCCGGCTGGAGGAGGACGACATCGTGGTCATCGGCTCGTACTATGCCCTCAACCCCGTCTTGCGCGACAAGGTGGTGGAGCTGCTGGACCAGGCCCGCGAACAGAAGGCTATTGTCTATTACGACCCCAACTTCCGCTCGGCGCACAAAGAGGAGGCCATCAAACTAGCCCCGACTATCATCGAGAACCTGGAGTATGCCGACATCGTGCGCGGCTCGCAGGACGACTTCTTCTATATGTATGGCCTGCGCGACGCCGACCGCATCTACCGGGAGAAAATCAAGTTCTACTGCCCCAATTTCCTCTGTACGCGCGGCGGGGGCGAAGTAGCCCTGCGCACGGCATCCGTGACCAAGGACTATCCCACCCTGCCACTGGAGGCCGTGAGCACCATCGGCGCGGGCGACAATTTCAACGCCGGCATCATCTTCGGCTTGCTGTCCCAAGGCGTGCACAAAGATGACCTCGATACAACAGACGAAGCCACATGGGATACCATCGTGCGGTGCGGCATGGAGTTCGCCGCCGACGTCTGCCGCAGTTTCAGCAATTCCGTTTCCCCCGAATTTGCCGCCGCCCACCGCTACAAGGCACGCAATTGACAGACATTAAGACACAATCGTTTATTATTTCAAAAAGAAATCTAAATCCGCGCACCCTGCCGCCCAACCGTTTCCGAAAACATTTATATTTGCTCTGCCATCCGGAAGACGGAAGGGCGAGCAGAGGGACGTGACCAACCGACGTATGCCGGCCTGCATACGCGGGAGCCGACGAACGCGCTCGCGGGAGCCGAGGAGCATGCTCGCGGGAGCCGACGTACACGCCCGGCCATACCTACCGTCCGAACGCCGGCAACGAACGATTGACTACGTAAAAAGAGACCCAACAATAACCCGATGTCTGTATGCACAAGAATCTGTTAAACGGACTTGCCTTGATGATGCTGCTCTCCGCCTGTGGCGGAGCAACCCCTCACATCACCGTGGTGTGCGAGGAAAACAACGTGGGGAACAGCATAGTGAAATGGGAGACCAAACCGGCCCTCCAAGGGGAGGTGAAGATCTTTGCCTCTACCGACCCCGACCACATCCCCGAAGTCAAACCGGTGGCCACGGCCGACATTGCCGGCCAATGGACGACGGTGGTCACCGACGACCCCGCCAAACGGCATTATTATACCCTGCTCTTCAACGACAAATACCGCGTGCGGGTGGCTACCCGCAACGTCAACGTGCCCGGCGTACAGAACTTCCGCGACCTGGGCGGCTACCCCATCTACTCGCGCCACAAACGGGTACGCTGGGGCATGCTCTACCGCTCGGCACAAATAGACGTCACACAGTCTGCCACCCTGGACAAACTGAACCGGCTGGGCATCCGTACCATCATCGACCTGCGCGACACGTCCGAACGTCCTCAACCGGCCCTTCCCCCACCCACGCAGCCACGCATCGTGCAGATTCCCATCCCGGCCGGCTGCCTGACCGACATCCTGACCGGCATCGACCGGGAAAGCATCCAGAGTGACACCGTCTACCGCATCGTGGAGCGCATCAACCGCCACATCGTCGCCGCACATGCATCAGCCTTCCGCCGCGTGTTCGACGTCTTGCTGGACGAGGACAACTATCCCGCCGTCATCCATTGCACCACCGGCAAAGGACGCACAGGCATTGCCACGGCCCTGGTGCTGAGCGCCCTCGGCGTCAACAAAGAGGACATCATGGAGGACTACCGCCTGAGCAACCGCTACTTTGACATCCCCTCCGCCACCAGCTACGCCTACGAGCTCCCCACCCGCTCACAAGAAGCCCTCACCACCGTCTACTCCGCCCGCGAGGGTTTCCTGGACGCTGCCAGGAATGAAATAGAAAGCACCTACGGCAGCGTGGACGAATACCTGACCCAGGCCGTGGGGCTGCAAAAGGAGGAAGTACGACAGCTCCGGAAAATCCTGCTGGTGGACGAGGAGTGATGCCGGCAAGTAATTAGCAGAAAGAACTTAACGAAAGCATTTTACGCTAAAAAAAATTCCAACTTATAGGATATCATAGATTAATTTCATAATTTTGCACTGTTTCCCGTATCCATCGGCTTTTTTGCAGAAGCCGGGTGGGCGGGAAACGGACATATATAAAGAAAGACGTTTACTTAGCGTTTTATCTTTGGCACATCAAAACTTCGCAACTTTTGAACCATCGCCAAAACAAAGCAACGGTAGATGTCTGCGGGATATGTTTATGTCCTCGTTGTACCCATTTCACATGGCGTACACCGAGTCACTATACATATCGGCGTGGGCTTCTGCGTTGCTCGTTCAGCGATGGTGGGCAATGCGAAGGCCTTGATGTGCGGGACGAGTAACAGGTACAGATTCCCGCGCTTTTTCTTTATATGGCCAAGACTTTCTACCAAAACAGGATTAAACCCGTCCGGGTTGGGGAATCTGCAAGGACACAAAACAAACATCGCTATGAGTGAAGTAAAAACCTTCATGGATGCAGCTCTTCCCCGTTTTGAAGAAAAAGTAGAGCACGGGATTACCGATTTATTCTTCCTGTTCGTACAATCAGACAAAGAACTAGCGAAACAATACCTGGATACAGTAGCTGCCTCAGGCAACCTGCAAGCTGTTAACAGCCAAATTTCCAAACTGCTTGCCGAGCATTTCGAGTTGGTCAGCACAGGTATCATCAAGGACAATCCTCACAGCAACCTCATCCAATCTTATTCTGAGAGAAGTAAATAAATGTTCAACCGGCGGTTTTCTTTTCACATTGCAAGACCGCTACATTCATCCGTATTATCTTATGAAAACCATTACATTCATCAAAAGCAGTGTCCTGTCATTGCTATTCGCCGCTACAGGAAACTCGGCATGGGCACAAATCAAGGTAGAAAACAGTACGCCGGAAGACGAGAAAGTAGAATATGTCTACTACACAGACGGAAGCAGCAACTTTGATTATGACAGGCTTTGGCACGATTACAATAATGAAGAAATGCAACTTGACTATTGCAAAGCATTTATCGGACAAAAAATCTTATGCATCCAGCCGGGCGATGTCCAACATTCAACTTACCAAATCAAAGACATAGAAGGTGGAGAATTTCTGTTGGATTTTGCACCCGAGCTAGACCCCAGAAGTGATGAAAAAACGGAACTCGGCAGTTTGTCCATTCACAAAATGGGTACTAGCCAAATAGGACAACCTAAAATAAGTAAAACAAGAAACGATAATGATTATGAAACTGATAACTGGTTTGATGCCTTGATGAATAAAAAAGGGGAGCGCATAGGACAGACACAAGGAAATGTCGTATGCTATACCAGCATTGGAACAAAAGATGAGAAACAAAAATTCTTCTCCCAATTTCTACTGATAAAAGGAGTATATACCTTGGAAGAAGCCAACCGATTGATTGAAGAAAGCAAGGAAAAACTATTATCAGGGAAAATGTACCTACCACATGTCCAAAAACAAATAGAAAAATGGGAAAAAAAGAAACAAAAAGGCAAACTTAAAGGAGACGAGCTAGAAGCATACCAGAAACTGACTGAACCCAATAAATATAAAGAGGGACAGGAAAGATCGTTCTCTCCTTGGCACAAAAGGTCTCCATGGGAGTACATAGATAAATATTACAAAATACTATTTAATGGAGAAGAATACTATGCTAAGTACTTGAAAGGGGACACACTTATAGATAAGAATGAACGCAAGCTTGAGAAGGGTACCTCCGCCCAATACGTTCCCAGTGAAGTCTGCTTATTTGTGGAAGACAACCAAGGGCAAGAATACTTCATTACATTTTATGCTGGCAGTGGATGCATCACTGAAAAGCACTTTGCCCATGTGAGAGAACAATATGTGTCCCAATACGTGACAAAAACTTATCACGGCAAAATAATCGGTCCTGACGGGAAAAGAGTCGGTCCTACGATGAAATGTGAAGACATCGTTTTAAGAGATAATGAGCTGCAAGCGAAACTTCGTGACATGCAAACGGATGAAATCATTTATGTGACACTCAGTTATTGCCAAAGTTCATGCTCAACATCGAATGGTTATTACGTTACGGAGGAAAATGGCGCTTATTTCTACCTAAAAGACTATGAAACCGTTGTCCCCGAAAACCTCTAACTACATCCACATTATGAAGACAAGTATTATCACAATCATTCTGCTGGCAATGGGATGGGTAGCGTATGCGCAACCCAATAGGCAACAACTGGCTGCCTACGATGAGCTGAACAAATGGGTAACAGACCCGCCGCATACCATCATGCTTACCGATCCCAAGGGTGGATCCACGACACGAAATGCCTACGGTACCGTCATAGACACCGATGAATACGGCACATTATACGTTACACCCTGCTACTTCTTGACAGACAGATACAGCATCTACGCCCAAAAGCTTGGGCCACAAACCTACATAATTGCAACCATTGGCAATGCAGGAGTCTTATACTCTGTCAAAGGAAATAGGATAAACCCTAACTGCGCCAAAGAATTCGATTGGAAGTTGATGCCCCGATTAGGACTTAATGTTCCTTATGAATATGACTTCGAAACGCCTATCAATTATTACAGACTTAACGAACAAGGGAAACGGGTCTTGAAGAAAGACAAATTCCCGGAAATCATCCAGAAACTGTTTAAGGACTTCCCGGAGTATTACGAGAGATACAGCATCCATTGCAAAAAGATGAACTTCAACGACCCGTATTATGTCTCCTTGTTGATAGAAGCACTAATACGATATGACAAGTCGGATTTCATAACCAAACTCACAGGCAACATGTTGACATTCTGCGCTGCGGGATTCAAGGCTCGTTCAGGAAGCACATCATTCCGCGTCTTGGAATATGCTGCATCGGGAAATGTGTCTCCATTGGAGCCTGTCATTCCTGCCAGTAAAGAAAACGATGAAATAACATTTTACGACAAGGATGAGCGTTCATACTCCAAAAACTACCTGAATCAAGTAGAATCTACCCCAACCATCCCCCAAGACTACAGCAACGTGCAATTCGACGGCGAACCGTGCCTCCTGACAGACCTCTATGGTTTCAAAGCAGTATTTGATGATTCACGAATGTACTACTTGGGACAATAACAAATGTACAAAGCTCATTGGCAGAGTCCATGTCACACTTCTCGACTCTGCCAATGGGTTAAGAAACGAGCCATATAGTTTGCGTCTGTTTTTATAGACATAGGAAAGTATTAACAACAATCCAATAAAAATCTGTTCATGGGAAAAATCGAGAAAGCACAAATCGAGGCCATGAAGGCCTTGCAGCAAGCGAAAGAAAGGGCAGAAATTCCAGAAGATGTCATCGAAAACATCAAGAAGACGCATCAGGAATTCATGAAAACGCCAAGCGGAGGAAGTCAAGATACATTGCCACCTCAATCTCCGGCATCGCAAGGATACCCTAAAAGAGAAAATATCCCAAACACTTCTGCACCCAAGTCGCCCAAACCGTACAAAAGGGAATTGATATGGGTAATAGGAAGCATGGCAGCTATCATACTTCTGTCAGGAATCGGATACACTGTACATTCCAATCAACACGTTGCTGTGATTTTTGACACCATAGATATGAGAAACGATTTCTTGGTAGGAAAGGAGAAGATTTCCAGAAGAGATTTTTATTTAACGTATCCCACTAAAGTTAAGGAGTACGATTTGACCCCCTTCTATAAGAAATTGTTTAAAGATTACTTTTTAGAATCCCAAATCTTAGAAGATAAGAGCATCTTAACAACAGAGGCAGAAAACCTTGACTTCAGAGAAGCGGCAAGAAAGATCATACAATCAGACGAAGATTACTGGGATGATTACCACATGTTCATACGCTGCAGCTACGATGAAGAACGCGGATGGTTGTCCGTAAATGCCGAAGAAATCACTTGCCCTTCGCCGCGCTGTTATTTTATAAGCACATTTTTCTACAGCTTGGAAAAGCAGAAGGTATTGATATTTGATGATATATTCTTGCCGGAAAAAGAAGAACAACTAATGAAATTGATTCAGGAAAGAATCCTCAGCAAGCCTTCTATGCCTGAAAAGTTAACCCAAGAAAAATGGAAGCCAGTGATTTCACAATTTGACTTGGTGAAAGAAGATTCCGTCTGGTGTTGGCAGATCGATTGCCTGACTGAACCCGATTTAGAGTTGCCAAGGGCATATTATCCTATACGTACAACTATAGCGGAAAAAAGCCTGGCGGAATACCTGTCTTATCCTGTACCACAAGAATGATTGCAGAATTCGATTAATTCTTTCAACTACGAAGCAATGAATAACAGAAGAAATCAGATTATTATGAAGCTCATGCTTTTAACCATCTGCGCAAGCATGCTGACGGCCTGCGAGAAAAGCGAAAAAGAGCTATACGAAGCTTGCGCTGCCGGGCTGGTCTACATAGAACATAACATATACTACGAAATTCGTACGGGCAATGAGTACTTCCAGTATAGCCCTTTAACCGATGAATTCTACGATTATCGCGATGAGGAGAAAGAGGTCAGAACATACGGCACAGGCGCCATTGTTTCCGAGGATGGTACTATACTGACCAGCCAAAGCGTTGTCACAGCATCACCGATAGACCGGTATGCCATCCGCACCAAGTTATTGACAGAACTGAACAACGTCAGAGAGAGGCTGATTGCACGCATAAACCACGAAGTTTCATATAGCGATATTGCAGTATTACAACATGCCAACAATCGTATTTATGCCGTAGAAACAGGAAATTGGGAAATTATACCTCACTCGGAGTATTGGGTGAAATATGTGAATCTCGATACTCATAATCAAATAATTGCCGAAGCCACTCTCAGGGAAGGTCAAGGGGATCTTCCCTACGTCTTATTGAATCTAGAAGACAACATACCAAACCCTTATATTTTCCCATTAGCTTCCCAAACAAGCCAAAATGAAGGCTTATTCGCTAAAATAGAGAAGCTTGTTAAAAAGGGAAACGAGTTATATATCATAGGATTCGAGGGAACCAATGAATTAAATACGTTGCACAACATGCCAACCATAAGCGCAAAGTTTGAAGACAAAAGCTTAGAACCATCTTTCATCTCCCTACCTTCGGGCGAGGCAAAAGGAAGAAACGGCAACCTCATCATCAACGGGGACGGTGAAATCATGGGAATAATTAAAGAAACTACAGACGGAGCGCAAGGCATCAATCTTGAAACGATAAATATAATCCTGCCAAAGAAAGAAGATAAGAATTAAACTATCACTTTTAACAACAGAAATTATGCAAAACATAGTAGACCAAGTAATTCGCAGCGCATTCCGCGACTTAATCGAAATGGAGCAAGAAACCGGAAACATCAAACTGATCTACCCACAGCTGCGCAATGGCCAGAAGCGACACAGCGAACAGGAGTTCAAACAACTGTTCATCGACCACTTTTGCAGGACGGCGGAAGGAATGAAGTATTCCGTGGAAACGCCCACCTTGAACAGCTATTCCTTCAAGAAAAGGGAAAAACCTGACACCAATGAAAAAGGCAGATCCGGCAACATCGATCTGTGCATCCATCAGTATGCCGGCAACGAATGGAAACGCCGGCACCTCGTCGAATTCAAAGCACACAATGTCCCGGAATCCCAGATTGAAAAAGACTTGCTGAAACTAAGTGCAAGGTTTGACGGTGATCAACTGAACAAGGTCAACTACTTTGTCCACCTGATTTATACGGCAGACCCCAAAACCCTTGACAACCTAAAAGAAAAATATGACAGACTCAAATCGGCCATAAACAGGCCAGAACAGAAACAGATAACCGTCTACCTGCTCTTTGTCAGTGGCGTGAAAAACGTGCATCTGTCACCCGGCTATTATGTCTTTGACATCTTTGAAGGCATTGATGTACAGGATTACAAGGACATGAAACAAGCATAAAACGGAGGATTGAACATGGCTTTAATAAAATGTTATGAATGCGGGGCAATGGTATCTGACAAGGCCACCACTTGCCCCCAATGCGGAGCACCCCTTGCAAAAGGAACAGCAAAGGACAGCAACAATCCACCTTACAAACCGTTTTTTGTTGACGAACAACCCACATTGACCTTTGGCGAAGCGATATATTCGGCCTTTATCAAGAACTATGTCAACTTCTCCGGCAGGGCACGCCGGTCTGAATTCTGGTATTTCACTCTCTTCCAAGGGATAGTAAATATCATAGCATTCCTTACCCCTTCACCGGTCATCGAAGTATACGGACAACCTGTCAGCCTGCTATATAGCTTGTTCAGCCTCGCCTTCTTACTGCCCGGGCTATCCGTATCTGTACGCCGCCTACACGACATCGGCAAAAGCGGATGGAACATATTAACACTCTATCTCACGCCATTGCTGGCCATATTCATTTTTGCTACCTCAAATCCATACTTCATCTTTGGATGGGCAATCTGCTGCACCTTCTACTTCATTCGCCTGACCATCTGGCTCTGCAAGGACTCGTCTGAAGAGGAGAATGAATACGGCCCATCCCCGAAATACAAGCAAGTGCCTCTATCTAAACCAACTCCCAAACCTACTCCGTCCCCGACCATTGCCGAAGACAATTCTTCTTATGCCCCGACGGCAAGCAGCCCCAAGCCACTCAAAGGAATGAGCGGAGCACATCTGGAAGCCATGAGAGCCATACAGGAGCTAAAGGAACAAGATAACAGCAAGAAAGAAATTGTGGAGGAAATCAAGAAAACGCACCAACAATTCTTGGCAGAACAAGAAAGGAGAGAATCATCCGAAAAGGAAGACAAACGCCCAACTCCTTCACCGGCATCATCTTCCATGACGGACACCAATCAGAAAAAGACAGATTCCCCCGCCGACACGAAACAAGCTGTAGGCAAAGACAGCAGGAAGCAAATCCTGCAAGGTGTCTTCCAGACAGTGGGAGCCTACGTGGTCTTCCTTTTGTGCTTGTTGCTTCTCGGCAACCTTTTCCCGCAAAGCAAAGGCCTGCGTTATTACGCCAATGGCTTCTATGCTTGGTTCGGATGGCAACCTTTCGAGGATACCCCTGCCTTCCAACAGTATCCACTCATCGATTTGTGGGGAAACGATTAACTATCCATGCTATAACTAAAAACTTCATCAGCTCATGAAACTTCATATTACCACCTCAGGCAAATATCTGGCACTCCTGCTTGCCGCCTGGATTATAGTCAACAGCATCATCCTATGGGTACGTTACGAACCTGTACCTGCAAACCTTCAACTGACCGTCGGGGCTGAAACCGTGCAGATGGTCTTCGTCAAAGGTGGAACATTCCAATTGGGAGAATCGGAAGAGGTACTGGAAGGCAAGGACAGTTTCACACGAAAATGGCTGGCAGAACAGATGCCCAAACACCAAGTAACGCTATCCGACTATTACATAGGCGCCTGCGAAGTAACACAAGGGCTATGGCAAGAAGTCATGGGAACCAATCCGTCCTCAGTAAAAGGAAAAAACCTGCCGGTGACGGACATAAGCTGGCAGGAAGCACAGCTGTTCATAGAGGCCTTGAACCAACGTACGGGACGGCATTTCAGGCTTCCCACAGATGCCGAATGGGTGTACGCCGCACGCGGAGGTGAAAAGCAAAGCTCACAGCGCTACGCAGGTTCCAACCACTTATACGAAGTAGCCTGGGCCAAAGGCAATGCCGAAGGAAGCATACACAACGTCATGCAGAAACTGCCCAATGCGTTGGGAATTTATGACATGTGCGGCAATGTGATGGAATGGTGTCACGACTGGTATGCCCCCTATCCGAGCATCAGCGAAACAAATCCCACAGGAAGCCCCATAGGGGTATACAAAGTAGCACACGGGGGTGCATGGAGAGCCAGCGAAATATTCTGCCTGCCGTCCATACGCACGTATGATGATCCAACAAAGGGATACAACTACCTTGGCTTCCGCCTGGCATTAGACACAAATGCATACTAGGGCTAGAAAAGAAATTCTGATCTTACGGGAAAAACTCATAAATGTAGGAAGATTCTTCATCTCCAGGCTAGAAATGCATATCTCTAGGCTGGAAATGTATATTTCTAAGCTAAAGATATACATTTCTAGGCTGGAAATATACATCTTTAGCTTGAATATGTACCTTTTTCCCCGTGTTTCCCAGTTTTTCAGCGGTGTATGGCAGATATTTCTTCCTCACTCGCAGCTTATGTCGGACTCGCACTCATATACCATGTACCCTCCCCGGACGCCCCTTTCTGTCGCATATCGCCCCATATCTCAACTATTTGTATTACCTTTGCAGCCGGAAACAAAGTGATACGAAGACTGAATGAAGACATTTGAAGAGCTCGGTGTGTCGCCGGAGATACGCCGCGCCATCGAAGAGATGGGCTATGAGCAGCCCATGCCGGTACAAGAAGAAGTGATTCCTTATCTGTTGGGAGAAAACAATGACATCGTTGCGCTGGCGCAGACCGGGACAGGAAAGACTGCCGCCTACGGGCTGCCGCTGTTGCAGAAGACCGACGTGGACCGACGGGTGCCACAGTCGCTTGTCCTCTGTCCCACGCGCGAGCTCTGTCTGCAAATAGCAGGCGACCTCAATGATTATTCCAAGTATATCGACGGCCTGCGGGTATTGCCCGTCTACGGAGGCTCGTCCATCGAGAGCCAGATACGCGCCCTCAAACAGGGCGTGCATATCATCGTGGCCACACCGGGACGCCTGCTGGACCTGATGCAGCGCAAGACCGTATCCTTGTCCATGGTGCAGAATGTGGTCCTGGACGAAGCGGACGAGATGCTGAACATGGGCTTCAGCGAGAGCATAGATGCCATCCTGGCCGACGTGCCTCAGGAGCGCAACACGCTGCTGTTCTCCGCCACGATGAGCAAGGAGATTGCCCGCATCGCCAAGAATTACCTGCGCGACGCGAAGGAGATCACCATCGGCCGCAAGAACGAGGGCACGGCCAACGTGCACCATGTGGTCTACGTGGTGCACGCCAAGGACAAGTACGAGACGCTGAAGCGCATCGTGGACTTCAACCCCGACATCTACGGCATCATCTTCTGCCGTACACGCAAGGAAACGCAAGAGATTGCCGACAAGCTGATGCAGGAGGGCTACAACGCCGATACCCTGCACGGCGAACTGAGCCAGGCGCAACGTGACGCCGTGATGCAGAAATTCCGCATCCGCAACCTCCAGCTGCTGGTGGCCACGGACGTCGCCGCACGCGGACTGGACGTGGACGACCTAACGCACGTCATCAACTACGGCCTGCCCGAGGACACCGAGAGCTACACGCACCGCAGCGGACGCACCGGACGCGCCGGGAAGACCGGAACGTCCATCGCCATCATCAACCTGCGCGAGAAAGGACGTATGCGCGAAATAGAACGAATTATCGGCAAGAAGTTCGAAGCCGGAAAGATGCCCACTGCCAAGGACATCTGCCGCCGACAACTGCTGAAGGTCATCGACGATCTGGAGAAGGTGAAGGTGAACGAGGAAGAAATCGCCGGATTCATGCCGGACGTCTACCGCAAGCTGGACTGGCTGTCCAAGGAAGACCTCATCAAGCGCATGGTGAGCCACGAATTCAACCGCTTCTCGGACTACTACCGCGACCGTGCGGAGATAGAGACGGCCGGCGACGCCCGCAGCGACCGTAAAGATAAGAAAGGCAAGAAGGGTGCTTCCGGCGAAGACAACCGTCGGGCCGAACCGGGCTTTACGCGCTTCTTCATCAACCTGGGCAAGAACGACAACCTCTTCCCCAACGAGCTCATCGGACTGATTAATTCGCACGTCCGCGGACGGGTGGAAATCGGACGCATCGACCTGATGCGCAGTTTCTCCTTCTTCGAAGTGGAGGAAGATGCCACACAGAGCGTTCTGAAAGGCATGAACCGGGCCAACTGGAAGGGACGTAAGGTGACGGTGGAAATAGCCGGAGAAGAGCCGGGAAGTACGCCCAAAAAAACTAAGAAGAATACCCGCAAGGACACAGAACCCGCCGGCAAACGCCGCAAGAAATCTGCCACCGAGGAACAGGACTTCAACCGTCCGCGCGGAAAGAAGGACGACTGGCGACAGTTCTTCCAGCACAACGATGACCCACGCTGGCAAGAGCCGGACTTCAACGAAGAAGGCTGGGCCAAACCCTCCAAGAAAAAGAAGAGATAAGCATCACCCGCCCCTAATAAAAACGGAGCGGAACAGGCAGCATCAAACCACAACCTGTTCCGCTCCGTATGATATTAGTTCCCGGCTTCAATCACGGGCAGACAATCGTTTCAACGTGAAACAATCAATGTCCGGTGTCCAGGTATAAGGGCTACACATACGGACCACATTATAACCGGCCTTCAATTCCACAGGGATAATAACCTTCATCACGCCCTTGGAAGGATCCGACTCCAATTGATCCAGCAGAACCTTGGAACCGTTGACACTGACCTCCAGTTTCCGGTCAGGGATTTCCAGTTCGCTGCCTACAGCCGGAACATACGAAATGCACATCTCATATCGGCCGCCTTTCTCGCTGTACACCTCGCGCCATTCGGCATAGTTCGAAGCTTGTCCGCCCAAATTGCTGACTACCATACCACCGGAAGCTCCTTCATAAGGGGCATAGAGAACGGTACGAGGTTTGGCTAAATCGTTATACTCATTCAGGTAGGCCCATTCCGCTTCATAACGCGTCGGCTCCAAGCGTCGGGCAGCCTCCAGACGATATATCTTCACACCGTGTGCAGGAACCTGACAGCTCAGCACACCGGTCTTGACGCCAAGATCTTGCTTACGCACCAAATCACGGACTTGCACGTCACCGTCCAGCTCCAACGTAGAGAAAGGCACCTTGAAAGAGCATACGCTGTCTGTCGGATTGTACAAAGCGACCGCACGAACCCGCCCGCGCTTCTGCTCTAGGTCCTTCGTCAAGACATATCCGCCATGAGCATGCTGCACCACATAGGCCTGCAAACCCAACCGGTCTTGGTTCAAGGCTATCAACTCTTCGTTCTTCAGCAATGCCAGGGAAGTGGCGGGAATGGATGTCATGTCACATCCTATCAGCAAGGGCGAGGACATGATGCACCATATTCCGAAATGGGTCTCTTCCTCGTCTTGTGTCAGGCCCCGGCCTATCTCCAGCATATCCATGTCATTATAATGGCCTTCTCCGGCATAAGCAGACAAATAGAGATTCTTTCGGATAATGGACTTGACCGACTGCCAGCTGGGCGAAATATCCGGACTGATACGCCAAGAACGAGCCAACGCCTTTGCCCACGTCCCGGGATAAGCCCATCGGCAGATATTGACGGAAATGTCCCGGCTGCAAACCTCACGGATGGCTTCCACTATTTCCGTATAACGTGCCTGCTCGTCCAATGCCAGTTGCTGTCCGGCCCCGCAATAGTCTATCTTGATGAAGTCGAAGCCGCAACGGTTGAAGAAGAAATCGGCATCCCTCTTCTCATGCCCATACAGCCCCACACCCACTCCATGCGTGTCTTTATCCCAGATAGAACCACAGGTATTGCTGCCGGCATCGGAATAAATCCCGGCCTTGAAGCCCTTGGAATGAATGTAATCAGCAACGACCTTCAAGCCATTCGGGAATCGTTCTGGATGAATCTTCAAGTTGCCTTGTTCGTCCCGTCCGTCGAAAAAACCGTCATCAATGTTGATATACGAATAACCCGCCTCCTTCAACCCTCGGGCAGCCATGGCATCGGTCTGCCTCTTAATCAAATCTTCGCTGATATGGATGCGGTAGGTATTCCACGAACTCCAGCCCATTACCGGAGGCAGAAAAGAAGTTTCCTGAGCTTGCAGGCAAGACGGGGCAAGCGCATAAAACAAACCGCAAAATGCGCCCAACCCCCATTGACAAAGGGATTTCAACATATAAGAATCTCTTGAAAAAGTAAAAAAGAGAGGAGCAGAAACAAATTGTTCCACACAATTTCTTTCTGCTCCTCCTGTATTAAAGTCTCAGACTGAAGAAACGGGATTACTGTCCCATGTCTTCAATACCCTTCAATGCTGTCTTGGCCAGAGCGTTGTTCGGGTCAATAGTCAGAATCTTGTTCCAATACTCCTTGGAGATGGCATAATCTTCCGGCTTAGCCTGCAACATAAAATAATAACCCAGGTAGCTGTAGCAAGTGATAAGCACACGATTGTAGCGGGGGTCGTTCTTGGCCAATACCAATTCTACAACCTTCTCATAGTAAGGCTTTGCCAAACCTTGTGTCGTCTCAGGGTCCATAGCTGAACGCGTATGTCCACGATAGAAATAACCGGTATAGCTGTCCGGAGCCAGTTCACATACTTGTGCATAGAGCGTATCAGCTTCCTGCAAAGCAATCTGACGCTGTTCAAGGGCTACATTCACCGTGTCAGTGCCTTGGTCATAATACATACCGGCCAAGGTGAAGATGTTCTCGGCAGTCTTTTCTTCGGCGGGCAGAGCATCGCAATATCTCTTATAGGTCTCAATACCCTTGTCATAATTGCCATTGTTGTTATAAGCCTCGGAAATCTGTTGCAAGAGTTCAACGGCCGTCGTATCCAATTCATAAGCTTTTTCGAACTGGGTGATGGCACCTGCATAATCCTGCGTTGCATTCAGCAGAGCACCATAATAACGGTAGTCCAAACCGGAGTAGTTGACATCCTTCAACTGGTTGAAGAACACGTCAGCAATTGCCTTAGCTTCATCATACCGCTTCAGATCAATGAGGTTATACATAGCCAAGCGGTTGAAACCGGTGCTCTCTGCATTCTTCTGCAAACCTTTGCTTGCAATCTCATAGGAAGCCTCAAAATCATGGCTCATGAAGAGAGCGAAAGCATAGCTCAGGATATCGCTTTCCGTAGCCACATCCGTATGGATGAAGTTCTCGTACGCCTTGGCTGCATCAGCGAACTTGTTGTTCGAATAATGCACCTCGGCCATAGCCTTATCTGCCTGCAAGAGTATATCCTGCGGCACGCCGGCCAAATTCTTCAAGTCGGTCAGCTTCTGAATAGCCATGGAAGGGCTGGCAGACTTATAAGCACGGGCATACTTCAGATATGCTTCATAACAGTTAGGATCAAAAAGAATAGCTTGTTCATACGACGAACATGCCAAACCAACATCTTTCTTGGCCAAGGCGATGTCGCCTTCCATCAAAAAGATACGCGGATCTTTCTTGTCGGCTTTCTTGGCTTTTGCAAGCAATTCATCTATCTCTTCCGTCTTATCAGCATCCAAATAAACTTGAGCCAACGCCAAAATAAGATCGACATTCTTCTTGTTCTTGCCCTTCATCAGGTCTTCGGTCAAGTCCCATGCACCTTCGGGATTGGACTTTATCATTTCCTTTACTTGACTGACGCCGGCCTTCCAATCAGACTCGGTTTGCGCGGAAACCATACCAGCAAAGAGGAGGCCCACGCAGCACAATGTAACAATTCTCTTAATCTTCATATTACTCTTATAAAAAAAACTATTATTCATCTTTCACATCCACGATGCGCACCGCCTGCGTGGCAGGCAACAACCCGGACTTCTGGATAATCAATTGTCCGCGATGGGACTGCAGAAATCCCGAGAATCCCCAACACAAACCATTGCGCGGATCGTTCACCAAGGCATAAATGTCACGAGACAGAGGGTAATCACCATAGTACAGATAAGCCTGATAGGGCTTGTAACTGTTTGCAACAGTAGGTTGTGTGGAGTAGCTAACCGACATCACACGGACTTCTTTGTTGAATGTAAGTCCTGTACTGTCATTCCGGTCGCTTAGCCAATTCACACCGATGATACCTATGGCACCGGGAGTCTTCGAAACAAAATTAATAACCTCCTTATTGGTCTTTAAGGCGCTTACATTGCCGGCCAACTGCTTGCCGCGGCAAATGGAATCAATAGCGAAACGCACCGTGCTTGAGTTCTTGTTGTCGAACACCAAATGTATATCTCCCAAACGGGATTCCGGATAAATGTCTTTCCAGCGGGTCTTCTCACCGACCAAGATACTGCGGATATTGTCTACACTGATAAGGGAATCGGGATTCTCCAAATTCGTAATCAAAGCCAACCCGTCGGTAGCAATCTTGATTTCCTGGGGAAAGAACTTACGACTATTGAAAGATTCTTTTTCCTCCGGTGTCAGCTTGCGGCTGGCAATCACCAACCGCAAACTGTCCTTGAGTAAGAGGTTGACAGCTTCGACTTCTGTCACATAATGGGGGATGATATCCGCCTCGGGATACAAATTCTCGAAAACGTCTATCTCTTCCTGCACAATAGGTTGGAAGCTTTCGTCGGCTGCGATAGCCACCGTACCCGTCGTGTACGTATCCGTACGTCCGTCTTTAGGTGGCTTCTGCTTACAAGCAGTCAGCAACATTTCCACCAACAGGAACAAAAGTCCAAACTGTCTCACTCTTCTATTCATACTTTTATTGCAATCTGAATGTTACAGGCAAAGTGTATCTTACGGAAACCGCCTTACCATTCTGGCGACCCGGGATCCACTTCGGCATCGACTGGATCACGCGGATGGCTTCCTTGTCCAAAGACGGGTCAACACCACGCATAACCTTGATGTCGCGAACGCTACCGTCAGAACCTACCACAAACTGGCAGATTACACGGCCTTGAATGCCGTTTTCCTGAGCGATAACCGGGTAGCGGATATTCTTCGACAGATAGCTCATCAACTCGGCAGGACCACCGGGGAACTGGGGAGCCTGTTCTACCATATCGAATACTTCTTCCTCGACGGGAGCCTCGGTTACGACTTGCTTCAAGTCTTCAACCAGCACACCACCTTCTTCATCCGTACCTTGTACGTCGGCGATAGAGATGGTCACCTTGCTTTCCGTCAATTCTTCCTGGCTCTTCATCTGGTCTTCATCAGCCACCTCTTCATCCTTCTTGATGACAGGAGCCGTGAACTTGATGGAGCTCTTCAGTGCGGGGGGAGGAGGAGCCACCGGCTGCACCTTCTGCACTTCTTCCTGTTTTACTTCGGGTTCTTCCAGTTGCGAGAGGGTGGTAACTTCGGTCATCACTTCCTTCTTCTCGGGAGTCACCATTGTTATCAGTCTCGGAATGGAGAAACCTACTGCTGCAATCACAATCACCAGCACGACGGAGAAATTCAGACGTCTTGCTGCGCGGGCACGCATCTTATAGGCGCCGTATTCCTTATTTCTACCTTCGAATATAAGGTCACACCATTCTTGAGAGGTCAAATCTATTTTTGCCATAATTCTACTTCTTTTTAGGTGTTACACATTATTCAGCAAGGTTTTCGGCGCCGAATGCACCTTGGCTTTGGAAGTTCTTGATCAAGAACTCATCGCCTTCGGCCATATCCGCGATTACGTACTTACCAATGTTGCAAATTTGCATTTCATCCAGAGCATCTATCAGATTCTTGTATGAAGCCTCGCCCTCAGCCTTGATAATGACCGTAGGCGTATCGTCACCGGCTTTGATTTCGGAGACTTGCTTGTCATACTCTTCGTCTGATATCTTCAGGTCCGCTTTCTGTTGCTTCAGTTCGTTCACCTTTCTTACGGCAGCACTGTTACGACGGAGGAGCATGGCACGGAGGCCGTCAGCCTTGTATGTGGTTTCCTTCAACGAATTGAAGTCCTCATAGTTCGGCTCTCCTTCATAGTAATACAGCTTGTCTTCGCCGGCCAGCAAGAGCGTAATGGCCTGTGAGGCCTTTACTTTCGAGCGTTGCTCGTCCGTAATGTTCTTATCATTGCTCGGCATGCTTATCTCCATCGTCTGAGGCTTGCTCAGAGTGGTACACAGCATAAAGAAAGTAATCAGCAACATGTTCATGTCCACCATCGGCGTGAAGTCCACGCGGACGGTCATTTTTTTCTGTTTGCTGTTGCTTTTCTTATTGCCACCTTCTTGTATTTCAGCCAT
>DXBX01000022.1 GCA_019116285.1 Candidatus Bacteroides merdigallinarum | reverse complement strand
CCGGATAATATAAACCATTGTCTGATAATTTCGCTGTATGGGATGCCTTTGAAAGTCGGTTGATTGGACGGGGAGGTATCTGTATTTTGGTTGACGCGGGAAGTATTCAAATTTTGGTTGACGCGGGAAGTATCCAAATTCCCCTCCTCCGGGGAGGAGGGGTGGCCAACGGCCGGGGTGGTAGCGGCAGCAACCGACGCAATATTACCTTGTGTATCAGTAGCGTTTCGACTTGCCGCTACCACCTCCCCCTTCGGGTACTCCTCCTCCCCGGAGGAGGAGAAATGAGTTACCTCATTGCGTGCGGCTTCCCCAGTCACCTCCCGTTTTCCATTTTTCATTGTCAATTTTTCATTAAACAACCCCTCCTCGTCGATATAAAGAAAATACTCCTCCGGCACGGCGAACGAACTGCGCGCCAGGTCCTTGACGCTCCGGTCATAATTCGGGTCATTCAGCTGACGCGACATCCACTCTTGCGCCTCCGCGAGCGACATGCCGGCGGGGATGACGAACACGAATCGCAGGCCCTCCTTGGACGGCGTGACGTGCGCCAGGACGATGCCCAGCTCCCGGACCCGCTCCTCCACCACGTGTGCGAAATACTCGCGCGGCGCCTCCAGGTGGTCGATGTCATACAGGCACAAGCCCGACGGCACCGCCTCCGCGTTCAGTCTCCGTCCGCCCGTGAACGTGGCGTGGAATGTAAACGCCGGTAACCGCAGCTTCTCACGATTCTTTACCTCCTCATACTCCTCGCGCGACAGCTCCCCGCGCTTCCATTGCTCCCAGGCATCCGCGATGCCCGCACACACCCGTGCCACGTAGTCCGAGCGCACAGCTTTCCAAAACAGCTCCGGCGTGCAGGTGCGCACCGCCCGGCTTCTAACGTTGTTTGATATTCCGAAACTCATAATTTTTTACGTGTTAAATGATTAAACTTGTAGGGGCGAGGCTTGCCCCCGCCCTGATCGAGGGCGAGCGTGAGGGTCGCCCCTACGTCACTCCCGCGTCTGGAAGCGCAGGTTGGCCGGCACCAAGAAGGCAGCCGTTCTCCGCCTTTTCGCTCTTCACGGTGAAGCAGTCACCGCACTTCAATACTTTCAAAATTCGTTGCATGATTCATTCTTGCATTAAACGTTTGACATAAAACTCCCGCAACCGCTCGGAAACGGGAGTCTTGTTTTCCGAGGATTGCGGGAGCAAAGTTAAGGGATATGCAGCGAATAAATCTACCCCGGAGCTGCCCCGTCGGGGTGCTGCGGGTTTTTGTTATTGTCTGATAATCATAAATTTAAGAGTATATTAAACACGCTGTAGGGGCAGGGCTTGCCCCTGCCCTGATTGAGGGCGACCGCAAGGGTCGCCCCTACACATTCCGCATCACTTCATCGCCTCCTTGATTCTGCCCAGGAAGTCCTGCGTATGCTTCTGCTCCATGCCGTTCTCGGCGCCTTTGCGCAGCGTCTCCCCTTCATCCCCACAGCTCGCCGAACGTCTTCCACGTCTGTGCAATGGCCGGGCGCTGCGGACTGGGTGATGGTCTGGAAAGTGGGTGTCGTTTTTTGATTTCTGAATCGGGGTAGTATTGCACCGGAATCTTGTAGCATCCCCCATTACATTACAGTCATTACAGTTTGAAAAACGATTTGTTTTCTCCATCCGGTGTCCAATGAAGGTATAGTAATATATATTATATTATATATATATTTATATATATATAATATAAACTTTCGTATTGATTTTCTCTGCGTTGCATCTACTTTTGCAACTGTAATGACTGTAATGTAATGCCCTGTCATAAGCAAAGGAATGTTTGCCCCCTGCATATAAACTATACAGGCGTGTAACCGGCTGTCTCACAATGCCTAAATCATTTTTCTAAAATCCTTACAGAAAAACAGCCCCTCGCCGCACCCTGAAATTTGCTTGCCCCAAACATTGCCCTTACCTTTGCAATGTCAAGGCCGAGACAACGCAATAGGAAATGGAAAAATGAAAAATGAAAAATGAAAAACGACCGCGCACCGTTTTGCATGCTTCGCTTTTCGACTCCCATTCCCAGCGTTTTCAATTTTCAATTTTTAATTTTAATTTTCTAACTATGAGTTTCTACAGAAAAGTCTACAACAAGAAGTTCGGCGTGTGGTATCCCAGCGCCGTGGTGATGGGCCAGCCGGTGCCCGTGAAGAAGGTGGCGAAGCGCCTGAGCCAGATGTGTACGGTGACGTATGCCGACGTGATGGCGGTCTTGGGCGAGCTGCCGGGCGTGATGGCCGACTACATGGGGCAGGGTAAGTCGGTGCGCCTGGACGGCCTGGGGACGTTCCGCTACACCTTGGACAGCAAGGGCGTGGAGACGGAGAGTGACTTCGACTTCCAGAAGCAGGTGCGCGCCGTGAGGGTGCAGTTCGTGCCGCAGCGCGAGGGTGCCATGACCAAGGGCAGCACGGCCACGCGGACGCTGGTGCCGTCCGACCTCGAGTGGATCCCCTATGATGCCGCTTTGCAGGAGCAGGAGGGTGCGGGCACGGAGGAACCTGACCCCTCTGAGCCGGGCGGCGAGGGGGAAGGTGAGGAAGGCACCTACGGATAAGGATTTTTTAGACGCAGAGGTAACTTATTTTCCCCTCCTCCCCGGAGGAGGGGAATTTGGATACCATCGCGTCAGAAAATTAATCATTAACCATTAACCACTAATCGACCTATGAGCAAAAAAGATACCTGGAAGATGATTCTTCAGACGCTGATCAGTATTCTGACGGCTATCGGCACCACGCTGGGCATGGTGAGCTGCATCGGCTGACGCCGCTGCAAATGTGTCGGCTGACGAAAATAAAATCCGCGTGAAGCGAGCGATATTTGCCCGAAATTTCGTTCCTTTGCGCGGATTTTCCATAAAATTAAAAAGACTCAACAGACACTATGCCTACATTCGTTCAGATTCTCGACTTTATCGGCACTTTTGCCTTTGCCGTGAGCGGCATCCGGCTGGCTTCGGCCAAGCGTTTCGACTGGTTTGGTGCCTACGTGTGCGGCTTTGCCGTGGCCGTGGGCGGGGGTACCATCCGCGACGTCCTGCTGGACGTGACGCCGGCGTGGATGACGGATCCCATCTATCTGCTCTGCACGGGCCTGGCGCTGGTGTGGGTCATCATCTTCGGCAAGCATATCGTGCATCTGAACAACACGCTCTTCACGTTCGATGCCATCGGCCTGGCGCTGTTCACGGTGGTGGGTTGCGGCAAGGCGCTGGCGCTGGGGCAGCCCTTCTGGGTGGCCATCATCATGGGCAGCATCACGGGCGCGGCGGGAGGCGTCATCCGCGACGTGCTGATCAACGAGACGCCGCTCATCTTCCGCAAGGAGATTTACGCCATGGCGTGCGTCGTGGGCGGCACGGTCTACTGGCTGTGCGGCGTGTGCGGGGCGGATGCCGTGGTGTGCCAGGTGGCGGGGGGCGTTACGGTGTTCGTGGTGCGTGTCCTCTCGGTGAAGTACAACATCTGCCTGCCGATACTCAAGGGACATGAGAAAATTGAGAATTGAAAATAGGGAATTGAGAAAATGGAGAATTGAGAATCCGTTAAATCTGCTAAATCCGCGTCTACAAAATTCTCCATTCTCCATTCTCCATTTTCAATTTCCTCAGAACAGCGCGTCTTTCGTGTTAAAGAGCTTTCGTTCGTTGAGTTTTACTACCTTGCCATACTTCGCGAGCTTGTCCGTGTCTATCATCTTGGGGTTGCCGATGATGCCGATGACGTAGGGCTTGCCCTGGATGTTCGCCCGATAGAACTTGGTGATGTCGTCAAAGGTGAGGGCATCGATCTTGGGAAGGTTGACCTTGGCGGGGTCATCCGTGTAGCCCATGCGCCGGATGGTGCGCAGGTATTGCGCCTTGCTGCGGAAGTCGGGATGGGTGCTGAGTGCCTCCTGGCGCAGGTAGGACTTGATGTTGTCCAGGCGTGAGGGGTTCTGCGGCATGTCGTTGACCAGGCGCATGAAGACATCCACGGCATCGTTCACCTTGTCGTTTTGCGTGCCCAGGTGGCCGTACATGTAGGTGGGATTGCCGGGGAGAGCAGGTGTCAGCACGTTTGCGCCGGCGTAGTAGGCCATGGAGCGCTTTTCGCGGATTTCGTTCATCACCAGGCCTCCGAAGCCGCCGGAGAAGTATTGGTTGAAGGCGTCGCGCAGGACGTCATCCTGCTTGTCATACGCGCCCATGGGCAGGTAGAAGAAGATTTGTGCCTGCTCGGCGTCGTTGTTGGGCAGGAAGTAGACGGTGTTCTCGGCGACGGGCGCAAGGGGCTTGTCCTGAGGCGACAGGCTGGGTCGTTCGTTGGCCACCAGCGGGAGGCTGGTGCTGAGCACCTGGGCGACTTGCTCGAAGGGGAGGGTGCCGCAGTAGAAGATTTCTGCCTCGTAGTTGGCGGCGCGGTTGATGTCGCCCGTCAGCTCGGAGATTTGCAGTTCCAGCATCTGCTGGTCGGTGAGCTCGTCAATGTAGTCGGATTTCTCGCCGTAGCGGATGTATTGCGAGAGTGCGTCGGCCAGGGTGCTGACATTGTCCTTGCGTTGCTGGCGCGAGCCGAGGACGGAGCCTTTCAGGCGGCTCAGTTGTTTGTCGTCCAGCTGGGGCATGAGTATCTGTCGGGAGAGCAGCTGGCAGGCCTGCGGCAGTGTCTGTTCATAGCCGCGCATCATGATGTAGAGGTAGTCGTCCGAGGCCCATACCTGGCAGGTGGCGTTGAGGCGGCTCAGCTCTTCCTTGAGCTGCTGGGGTTCGTAGGCACCCATCACGCCGGCGTTGTTCATCAGCTCGGCGGCGATGCCCAGCTTGGGGAACTCGCGCTCGCCGGTGCCGTAGCGCAGGGTGAGGGAGAAGACATTGTTCTCGGTGTTGGGCGTGTAGTAGAGCTTGGAGCGGTCGTTGAGCTGTTGCACCTGCACGTCGCTGAAGTCGATGAATTTCTCTTCCACTTGTCCGATGGGCATGTGCTTGAACTGCATGGCGTAGAGCGATTCCTTGCCTACGGGCGGTTCGATGGGTTTGTAGCCGGGTTTCTGTATCTTCTCGCCTTTCTTGGCCTTTCCCTGTTCGATATACAGTGCCAGGTAGTTGTCGCCCAGGTATTGCTTGACGACGCGCTTGATGTCGTCTGTGGTGACGGCCATCACTTCGTCTTTGTAGTTCAACACCTTGGCCAGGTCTTTGTTGTTGATGAAGGCATCCATCAGGAGTTGTCCCTTGAAGGTGTTGGATTCCATCTGCACGTCGAAATCGCGGCAGAGGTTCATCTTGATGGCTTCCACCTTCCAGTCCTCGAATTCACCGTTGGCCACGCGGCGGATGGCTTCGAGCGCTTTCTTCTCGGTGCTCTTGTTGGATTCGAAGCGGCGCTGGTTCTCGTCGTAGAGGGGGATGCACTGGATGAGGTTTCGTCCTTGCTCGCGCATGGTCATGGGCGAGGCTCCGCAATCGGTCAGCTCTCCGTCCAAGGTCAGCTTGTCGAGGGTGCCGGTGTGATCGCCGTTGCTCAGGAGTGACATGGCTATCTCCAGCGGCAGCTCGTCGGGGTGCCCCGCGGGTACGCCGGGGTAGATGAGGCATACGCTGGGGTAGATGCCCACCTTGGCGGAGTATTGGGTACGTCCCTTGATTTCAAGGTCGGGATACGTCTTGCGCTGTGGCAGGGGTTTCGCTTCCAGTCGCCCGAAGGTTCCCGCGATACGTCCGGCTATCTGCTGTGCGTTGACGTTTCCCACGAGGATGAGGACCATGTTTTCGGGCACATACCATTCGTTGTAGAAGTCGATGAGCTTGCTGAGGTGCGGATTCTTCAAGTGCTCGGGCAGGCCGATGATATCTCTTGCATAGGGGTGGCCTTCGAACGCTTTTGAGCGGAGGAAGTTGGCCTGCTGGTTGCCGGGGTTGTCCTGGTACATGTTATACTCCTCGTAGACGTTCTCCAGCTCTGACTGGAAGGTGCGGAAGACGGGGTGTATGAAGCGTTGCGAGGAGATTTCCAGCCACTTGTTGATCTGGTAGGCGGGGAAGGAGTTGTGGTAGTACGTCAGGTCGTAGCTGGTGCCTGCGTTGAGATTCTTCCCGCCGATGCTCTCCATGAGGTCGGAGAATTCATTGGAGACGCTGATTTTCCCGGCCTCCACGGTGAGGTCGTTGATCTGTCGTCCGATGGCAGCTTTCTGTGCAGGATCGGAGGTGGCGGCCATCTCGTCGTATTTGGCGATGATCTGGTCGTAGATAGGCTTCTCCTTCGCCCAATCCAAGGCGCCTATCTGGTCGGTTCCTTTGAACATGACGTGCTCCAGGTAGTGCGCCAGGCCGGTGTATTCCTCCGGTTCGTTGACGGAGCCTGCGCGCACTGCCACGATGCCGAACACGTCTGATTTGGTGTTGTCTTCCCATATATATACGGAAAGACCGTTCTTCAGCTTGAACGCTTTCAGTCCTTGTCCGAAGGTGGGCAGGGCCAGCAGCGCAACGGCAAGCAGAAGAACCGCTTTAAGTCTGCATGATGTTTTCATAACTTTTGTGATACTAAATAGTGAATAAAGTCTTTTTCGCTTATCAGTAGGCAAAGCTATGAAAAAATCACGTACCTCGTCGTTTTTTGGGCGGAAAAAACTCAGAGGATGCGCACGCTGACTTGCTTTCCGAGTCCTTGGAAAATCTTGAAGAGGGTGGATAGCTGTATGTCGGCGTGTCCGTTCTCCAGGCGCGAGATGTAGGATTTCTTCGTGCCTATCTTTTCGGCCAGCTGTGCTTGGGTCAATCCGGCTTTCTTGCGTTCTTCCTTGAGGCGTTCGGCCAGGATGAAGGCCTCGGCGTCTCGATCGAACTCGTCGCGTTCGGGGGTACCGGGTGCTCCGAAATCTTCTGTAATCAAGTCCTCCAAGGGGGTGCATCCCAATGCTTTCATTTCTTCATTTGTCATCATGCTGTCTCCTTTCTTTTTCCTTTAAATATTCTTCCATGAGTCGTGCTGCTTTTTCAATCTCGTTGGCGGGAGTTTTTTGTGTTTTCTTTTGAAAAGCATTAAACAATACGACTATATTGCCTTTGTCCATGCAGCAGAAGATGCGGTAAATGTTTCCGCCTTCTTCTATGCGTATTTCGAATAATCCCTTGACAGAAGTTATTGCCTTGAAATATTGTTCGGGAATTTTTTCAAGTGTCATGATATAAAGAAATATTTGATACATTTTTATCAAAGTAGTTCTTGTGAGCGTTTTCTTGAACTCCTTGAAATAATCCTTATAGACAAAAAACGTTCTGAGCGGTTTTATTTGATTCTTTCGCATGGTGTCTTTTGTTTGCAAAGGTAACGAATTAATCAACATCTTCCAACTTTTTCCTTCTTATTCTTTTTGCTATCCCTATCGGAAAACCGAATAAAATCCGTATCTTTGTCCCCCTTTTGAGTAAAAGGGGAATTGATATAAACTAATAGCACGTGGCAGAAAACAGTACAAATAACAGACGAAGCCGTACACCGCGCAGCAAGGCGGTGCAACCCGTAACGGATTATGGCCGCATCCAGCCGCAGGCGCCGGAGTTGGAAGAGGCCGTGCTCGGCGCATTGATGATCGAGAAAGATGCTTATTCGTTGGTGAGCGAAATCCTACGCCCGGAGTCTTTCTACGAACACAAGCATCAGCTGATATACGCGGCCATCACCGACCTGGCCATCAACCAGAAGCCGGTGGATATCCTCACCGTCAAGGAGCAACTCAACAAGCGCGGAGAACTGGAGGAGGTGGGAGGTCCCTTCTATCTGGCTCAGCTGAGCGGCAAGGTGGCATCTTCCGCCCATATTGAGTATCATGCGCGCATCATCGCTCAGAAGGCGTTGGCACGCGAGCTCATCACCTATACCAGCAATATCCAGACGAAGGCCTTTGACGAGACCGTGGACGTGGACGATCTGATGCAGGAGGCGGAGGGAAAGCTCTTTGAAATCTCCCAGCAGAATTTGAAGAAGGATTATACGCAAATCAATCCTGTCATTGCCCAGGCGGTGGAGCAAATCCAAAAGGCCGCCGCGCGTACCGACGGATTGAGCGGATTGGAGAGCGGCTTCCGCAAGCTGGACAAGATTACTTCCGGTTGGCAGAACTCCGACCTCATTATCATCGCCGCCCGCCCCGCCATGGGTAAGACGGCTTTTGTGCTCTCCATGGCGAAGAACATCGCGGTGGACTTTCACAATCCTGTGGCTCTTTTCTCATTGGAAATGAGCAATGTGCAGCTGGTCAACCGTCTGATATCCAACGTATGCGAGATTCCCAGTGAGAAAATCAAGAGCGGTCAGCTGGCTGACTATGAGTGGCAACAACTGGATTACAAGTTGCGCGACTTGCTGGATGCTCCTCTGTACGTGGACGATACGCCTTCGCTCTCTGTCTTCGAGCTTCGCACCAAGGCACGACGTCTGGTGCGCGAACATGGCGTGAAGGTCATCATCATCGACTACCTCCAGCTGATGAACGCCAGCGGCATGTCTTACGGCAACCGTCAGGAGGAGGTCAGCACCATATCGCGCTCGCTCAAGGGGCTTGCCAAGGAGCTGAATATCCCCATCATCGCTCTCTCCCAGTTGAATCGTGGCGTGGAGAATCGCGAGGGTGAGGAGGGCAAACGTCCACAGCTGAGCGACTTGCGTGAGTCGGGTGCCATCGAGCAGGATGCGGATATGGTGTGCTTCATCCATCGTCCGGAGTATTACAAAATCTACACTTCGGCGGACGGTACCGACTTGCGCGGATTGGCGGAGATCATCATCGCTAAGCATCGTAACGGTGCGGTGGGCGATGTGCGCCTGCGCTTCATCGGACAGTACACCCGCTTCGAGAATACGGATGACAACCGTATCCCGCCTCCCGGTGAGAGTGGGGGAGTAATGCGTGGCTCCAGCATGAATACGCCCATCGGTGCGCCTTCCGTGCCTCCTCCTCCCTCTGCTATGGACATGCCGATGCAGGGCAATCCCTTCGATGCGCCTGCCAATGACTCCGTACCCTTCTGACAAATGACGCGTGACAATTGTGACAAATGACAAATGACAATTGACAATTGCAATAATCGCCAATCACAATAATCACAAATCACAATTAGCAAAATAGAAAAAGGGATGAGGAGCAAGTCTTTTCACTTGTTTTCCTCATCCCTTTGTTTTATTGTCGATTTATCAATTTGTCACCTCATTTTTTCTGCTTGCGCAGCACCAGTGCCGTGCGTGCGGGCAGATAGAGCTTCATCCAGCCTTTCTTATCTTTTTTATAGAGCGGGTCGGGCATGGTGAAGTGGGTGATGGTGTCATCGTTCAACCCGTTTCCTCCGTAGGCGGGATTGTCCGTATCCAGCACAATCTCGTACGAGCCTTCGGGCACCAGGAAACCATAGTCAGTGAAGGATTGCTTGGGATTGAAGTTGAAGACGAATACCAAGTCCTTGCGCATGTAGGCTAGTACCTGGTCGCCGTCGTTGTGCCAAATCTCCTGTACCGGGGTAGCCTGAATCTTGCGCACGCTCTTGATAACCTCCAGCATGGCGTGGTCAAAGTCTCCCAGATAGTGGTAATCCAGGTTCTTGTTGTCCACCAGATCCCATTGGCGGCGTGCGTATTTGTAGCTCCATCCGTTGCCTTCGCGCGGGAAGTCTATCCATTCGGGGTGTCCGAACTCGTTGCCCATGAAGTTGAGGTAGCCGCCGTTGATGGTGCTGGCGGTGAGGAGGCGTATCATCTTGTGCAGGGCGATGCCGCGGTGCACGGTGTAGTTCTCGTCTCCCTTCTGGAAGTGCCAGTACATGTCGGCGTCTATCAGTCGGAAGATGATGGTCTTGTCGCCCACCAATGCCTGGTCGTGGCTCTCGGCGTAGGAGATGGTCTTCTCGTCGGCGCGTCGGTTGGTCACCTCCCAGAACATGCTGGAGGGCTTCCAGTCTTCGTCAATCTTCTCCTTGATGGTCTTTATCCAATAGTCGGGGATGTTCATGGCCATGCGGTAGTCGAATCCGTAGCCTCCGTCTTCAAACTTGGCGGCAAGGCCGGGCATGCCCGATACCTCCTCGGCGATGGTGATGGCCGTGGGCTTCACCTGGTGGATGAGGCGGTTGGCCAGCGTCAGGTAGCAGATGGCATTGTCATCCTGATGTCCGTTGAAGTAGTCGGCATAGTTGCAGAAAGCCTCGCCCAATCCGTGGCTGTAGTAGAGCATGGAGGTTACTCCGTCGAAGCGGAAGCCGTCGAAGTTGAATTCTTCCAGCCAATATTTGCAGTTGGAGAGTAGGAAGTGCAGCACTTCATTTTTGCCATAATCGAAGCAGAGGGAATCCCATGCCGGATGTTCGTGGCGGTCGCCGGGATAGAAGTATTGGTTGGGGTCTCCGGCAAAGTTGCCCAAGCCTTCCACTTCGTTCTTCACGGCGTGTGAGTGTACGATGTCCATGATGACAGCCAGCCCCATCTTGTGGGCGGTGTCTATCAGTTCCTTCAGTTCATCGGGGGTGCCGAAGCGCGAGGAGGGTGCGAAGAAGCTGGATACGTGGTATCCGAAGCTGCCATAGTAGGGATGCTCCTGGATGGCCATGATCTGGATGCAGTTGTATCCGTCCTGTACGATGCGGGGGAGGATGTTTTCCTGGAATTCGCGATAGGTGCCCACCTTCTCGGCATCCTGCGCCATGCCGATGTGGCACTCATAGATGAGCAGCGGATCGGTGTTGGGGCGGAATACGCGCTTCTTCATTTTGTAGGGCTTGGCGGGTGCCCAAACCTGTGCACTGAAAATCTTCGTCTGATCATCCTGCACCACGCGGGTGGCCCATGCGGGGATGCGCTCGCCACATCCGCCTTCCCAATATACTTTCAGCTTGTAGAGGTCGCCATGGTGAAGGGCGTCGGCGGGGAGTTTGATTTCCCAGTTGCCGTTGGCCTTGGGTTTGAGGGCGTATTTCTTCACTTCCTGCCAGTTGTTGAAGTCTCCGATGAGGAAGATTTGTTTGGCGTTGGGTGCCCATTCGCGGAATACCCATCCGTCCTTCGTTTGGTGCAGGCCGAAGTAGAGGTGGCCGGTGGCGAAGTCCGACAAGCTTTTCTTGCCCCCGCCCGTCAGTTCCTTTTCCTTGTCAATGGCGTGCTGGTGGCGTCCGTTGATGGCATCGGCATACGGTTCGAGCCACGGGTCGTTTTTAATCAGGTTCAATGTTTCCATAATGCATTCTATTTTATGTGATATGTTTTCCCGATATTTATTTAGTTGCGAAGTTAGGGATAATATTTGATATTCCGCAAATTTTAATTGAAAAAGATAGGTGGAAAAGTCAGAAACGAGGAATCGAAAAGGGCTGACCCCATGCTATGGAATCAGCCCGTATAGAATAAGATCGTTCGGATGCGGCGGGATTTCCCTGCGTATGGCAGGTTATTCAGCTTCTTTTCCTGCCTCTTCGCCGGTTGTTTCTTCTTCTTTTTCTTCGAAATCGGTCATGCCGCTTGCGACCAGCAAGTTGTACCATGCAATCAGTTTCTTGATGTCGGATACGTGTACGCGGTCGCGGTCAAAGTTAGGCAAAACCTCGCCCAGATAGGCATATAGGTCATCGGGAGTTGCCTTCTTCATATCCAAGGATACGGCGGCGCCGTTTTCTTTCTTCTTCATGGCGGAGAATACATCTGCCAGGGGAACATCTTCTTCGTCCGTGTACATGGATATGTCGCCCAGGGAGATAATCTTTTCATTGCCATAAGCCGGGAAACGCTTTTTGTCTGACAGAGATTCTACTATCAGCATATTCTTTCCGCGAGATACGAGTTTATACAATCCGGGTTTACCGGAAATGGACAAAACAGTCTTCAACATAATAAGTTCAAATGTTTGATTATTGATAATTTTACTTTTTCAATCCGCAAAGGTAATCAATGATTTCGGGATAAGGAAGAAATCAGGCTCAAAACCTGCGGGATTAACGGGGTTTCACCATCGTTGACAATCACGAAATCGGCTGCCTCCCGCTTGCTTTCATCGCTCATCTGGCTTCGGATACGTTTTTCTATTTGTTCGCGTGTGGCGCTATCCCGGCGGATGGCTCTTTCTATGCGTACCTCTTGCGGTGCATATACCATTACGACCTTGTCTACTTCGTTTCTGAATCCGGCTTCCAGCAGGATGGCAGATTCCAAGGCGACCATCATCCGGCCGTTGTCTCCGGCCCATTTTCTGAAATCATGGCGAACCTTTGGATGGACGATGGCATTTACTTGTCTCGTATGCTCCGGATTTCCAAAGACGTAGGAGGCCAACAAGGCTTTGTTCAGGCCTTTTTCGTTATAGGCATTGCTTCCTACCAGTGCTGTAAGCTCCCTTCGGATGTCTGCATCGGAGAGCATCAACCGCTTGGCTTCCGCATCGGTTTGGTAGACAGGGATGCCCATCCACGCCAGCAGCTTGGCAACTACGCTTTTCCCGCTTCCGATGCCTCCTGTGATACCTATCTTAATAGCCATAGCCGGGAGATACTTGTTCGATGAGGAAATCCACCTGTTCGGGGTTGAAACGTACATGGTTCACGCCTTTCGGGATGCTCCGGAGTTTCACCGTATATTTGTTGTTTCCCAAATCCAGCAGTTCTTCATAGGAAACATTGATGTGGAAATCTTCTGCGGTGATTTGACGGAATTGGCTTACGCCTACCTGGAAGGTGACTTGCACCTTGGAAGGAAACGCACGCAACACCTTGTCGGCGGGGAAGTTGATGCCGCGCAAGGGAACTTCCACGGTCTTCTCCGTATAGATATCCACCGGCAATGTCATCTGGGTGGTGGAGGGGACAAACTTCACGCCTTTTCCTGCTTGCAGGGAGAGGTGACGTGTCACCGTGTCTGCTACTTCGTCCAGCGTCAGATATTGGGTGTAGGCTGCTTGGATGGTGTCCAGCATTGTTTCGGGTGCATAAACCAAGACGGAATCCGGCTGGAAGAGGGTGTCGGGGAAGTAATATTGTCTTCCTGCCTTGACGTCTCCTTGTAGCTTGACCGGTACTTTCTTGGATACTCCCGTGGAGAAGATATACTCCAGCGTGTCCGGCTTGATGGATAAGAGTTGGGTGGAGGCTTTCAGTTGGCCGGCAATTTCCTTGCTGAAGTTGGAGGCATAAATCCGCACACGATTGTTTTTCCCTTTATAGTCGGGGAAGTCGATGGTGACGGGGTAGAAACTTTTGCCCAGCATGTAGTTGAGCAGGGCGGTGCCTTTGTCTTTGACCCGGACTTGGAGCTTGGAGACAGGCTCGGAGGTAATGACTACATTTTCAGGCACCTTCCGCAGTCGGACAGGGACGGAGAACTCCGTCTCATAGTCGTTGTTCAAGGTCTGTAGCAGCCAGAATCCTCCTGCAACGAAGAAGAAGAATAAAAAAATAAAGAACTCCCTGCTCTTTTCGCTCAGCAGGAAGTCCTTCAGTTGCTTGCTTATCCTTGCATAGATTTGCCTTATGTTCCTACGATCGAACATTTTCGCGCTAGCTATGGATATTTATTTGGCTGCGTTGGCTTGTGAGTTGTTGGCGTCGGCAGCAGCTGCAAAGATCGAGTTCTTGTCTATGCGGATTTTTACGTTGGAAGCGATTTCGAGGATGACATCGGAATCATTGATTTCCTTGATGACACCGTGGATGCCTCCGGCGGTGATTACTTTCTGGTTCACCTGCAGGGATTTGCGGAAATTCGCGATTTCCTTTTGCTTTTTGTTTTGGGGGCGAATCATGAAGAAATAGATGATGACGAACATGGCTATCAGCATGATCCACATCAGGCTACCGTCAGGACCCGCGGCAGGAGCAGCCTGCCACAAAGAAATTGTCAGAAGATTCATAAAATATTCAGTTTTTAATGTTTAATACGCGACAAAAATATCAGTTTTTCGTCAACTTACCATCCTTTTTTAATTGATTAACAATTCCATCCAGTGTACCGTTGACGAAGCTTCCGCTCTTGGGCGTGCTGTACACCTTGGCAATGTCCACATATTCGTTCAGCGAGACGCTGACGGGGATGTTGGGGAAGCTCAGGATTTCGGCCAAGGCGCATTGCATGACAATCACATCCATGAAGGCGACGCGATCCAAATCCCAGTTGCGCGTATTCTCGCTGATGAGATGGCGGTAATAATCGGCATTCAGGATGGTGCGGCGGAAGAGGCGGCGGGCAAACTCGCGGTCTTCCTCGTCCTTGAATTCGGGCAGGAGCGGCTGGTTGACTCCGTTCTTCTCGTCGAAGCGCTTGATGGTTTTCAAGACAAAGGTGTCCACCACTTCCTTATCATCATTCCAATATAGGCTTTGGTCTTCCAGCAGCGTGTCCAGTGCCTCGTTGTTGAAGACAAAGGTCTTGTACAGCTTTCTCCACAGCTCGCGGTCGGCATCATAGCTGTTGTCCGTCGAGGCCATATATTCCTTATATATATCAGAGGCCGTGATCCGGTCGTACAATCCCTTGACGAACGTCTCTTCGTTGGCCCAGGAGCGTTTCTGGTTGGTTATGAATTCGGTCAGTTGCTGGTTCACCTCCAGTTGTGCGATGAATTTGTTCTCCACGAATTTCATGTTGGGATACAGTTCTTCGGTCGTGGGAGCCAGTTTTGATTTGGCCGCGTCTATCCGCTTTTGTGCATAGTTGGTCACCGCGACCATCAGCATCAGCAGGTAATTATAAAGGTCGTATGCCTTGGAGAGGCTGAAGAACAATTCTTTCTCGGCCGCATCCAGGTTTTTGCTGCCATTCTGATAATACGCATATACAATCTGTATAATCTTAAGACGAATAAGAACTCTGTTGATCATAACATTAATAAAAGGGTAATAGTGTTTCGTTCTAACGGGGTGCAAAAGTAGGCATTTTTGTTGACCCGACACAATCAAAATACATTTTTTTGCAGAAGAAGGCGATTATACCTCGTTTTTCTTTTGAAAGTATAAAAAAAATCGTCAATTTTGCCCTTGATTCTAAACTTAACAGAAATGGAAGACTTTAAAAAGAGAACTGATGCCGATGCGCGCGACAAGGATAAAGATATCGTGTATTCCCAAGCCGTCAAGGCAGGTAAGCGCATTTATTACCTGGATGTGAAGAAAAACCGCAAGGATGAATTGTTCCTGGCCATCACCGAAAGCAAGAAGGTTGTCATGGGGGAGGGCGTTGACTCGCAAGTGAATTTCGAGAAGCACAAGATTTTCCTCTACCAGGAAGATTTCGACAAGTTCATGAAGAGCCTGCAGGAGAGTATCCGCTTCATCCGGACAAAGCAAGGCAAAGGCGAGGCCTCTGCAAAAGATAGTGAGCCGCTTCGCGAGGAAAAGACAGAGGCAGAAGAAACTCCCCTGATGAATCAGCCTATCAATATTGATATTGATTTCTGAACGGAAAGTTTGGCGGATTGAAAAAGAAAGCGTACCTTTGCACCCGCTTTTTACAGCATCAGGCAATTCCGGCGGGATTGCATCGTGTGATGGTGAATTAAGCAAAGAGAACAACTTAATTTAGAGTAACACAAAAAACTTAAGACAATGAAATCTATCGAAGTAAAAGGTACTGCAAGAACCATTGCAGAGCGTTCTTCGGAGCAGGCAAGAGCTTTGAAGGCTATCCGTAAGAACAACGGCGTTCCCTGCGTATTGTATGGCGGAAAAGAAGTGGTGCACTTCACGGTTACCGTAGACGGTCTGCGCAACTTGGTTTACACGCCCCACATCTACGTGGTTGACCTCGTTATCGACGGCAAGAAATACAATGCCATCATGAAGGATATCCAGTTCCACCCGGTGAAGGATAACATCCTGCACGTGGACTTCTATGAAATCGACGAGTCGAAGCCCATCGTGATGGAAGTGCCCGTTCAGCTGGAAGGCTTGGCAGAAGGTGTGAAGGCCGGTGGTAAGCTGTCTCTCCAGATGCGCAAGCTGAAAGTGAAAGCTCTGTACAATGTGATTCCCGAAAGACTGGTTGTCAACGTGTCTCACCTGGGTCTGGGTAAGACCGTGAAGGTAGGCGAACTGAGCTACGAAGGCTTGGAGCTGCTGAATGCCAAGGAGGCTGTGGTATGCGCCGTTAAGCTGACTCGTGCCGCCAGAGGTGCTGCCGCCGCTGCTGCCAACAGCTAAACCGGACAACACGATACAGAGTCCAATTAAACTCATATACTTAAGGAACGCGGGTTAGCGCAGATGCGATAATTCGCGTTCCTTGTTTTCCGACGCATTGACTATGAAATATTTGATTGCAGGATTGGGCAATATCGGCCCGGAATATCACGAGACGCGGCATAACATCGGATTCATGACCGTGGATGCTTTGGCGGAAAAAGCCGGTGCGACGTTCTCCGACGGGCGCTATGGATTCACCGCCCGCCTCTCGCTGAAAGGGAGGCAGGTCGTGCTGCTGAAGCCTTCCACCTATATGAATCTGAGTGGAAATGCCGTACGCTACTGGTTGCAGAAGGAGAATATACCGATGGAGAATCTGTTGGTGGTGGTGGATGATTTATCCCTCGCTTTCGGTACCTTGCGTTTGAAAGGGAAGGGGAGCGACGGCGGACATAATGGCTTGAAGCACATTGCCGCTACGCTGGGCACGCAGGAGTATGCCCGGTTGCGTTTCGGGATTGGCAACGACTTCCCGCGCGGAGGCCAGATTGACTATGTGTTGAGTCCTTTTACTGAGGAGGAGTATAAGTTGATGCCCGAACGGCTGGAGACAGCCGGAGAAATCATCCGGAGTTTTTGCCTGGCAGGTTTGGACATTACGATGAATCAATTCAATCATAAGAAGCAATGAGCGAGGCAAGGATAGACAAATGGATGTGGGCAGCACGTATCTTCAAGACGCGGAGCATTGCAGCCGAGGCGTGTAAGAAAGGGCGTGTCAGCATCAACGGTGCACAAGCCAAGGCGGCGAGGATGGTGAAACCGGGCGATGTGGTGCAGGTGCGCAAGCCCCCCATCACTTATTCCTTCAAGGTGTTGCAGCCCATCGAGAAGCGGGTGGGTGCCAAGCTGGTGCCTGAAGTCTTGGAGAATGTGACGACGCCGGATCAGTATGAGTTGCTGGAGATGAGCAAGATCAGTGGCTTTGTGAATCGTGCCAAAGGTACGGGTCGTCCCACCAAGAAAGACCGCCGGGAGCTGGAGGAGTTTACTACGCCGGAATTCATGGATGATTTCGACTTTGATTTTGATTTCGATGAAGAGGAGTAAACGGATATGATGAACGAAAAAATAATCAAGTGGGGATTTATCGGTTGCGGGGAAGTAACTAAATACAAGAGCGGCCCTGCCTTTCAGAAGATAGCGAATTCGGAAGTGGTGGCCGTGATGAGCCGTAATGGTGAAAAGGCCCAGAAATATGCTGAAGAGCGTGGCATCCCCCGTTGGTATGACGATGCGCAGGCTCTGGTGGACGATGCGGAAGTGAATGCCATCTATATCGCCACCCCTCCCTCGTCGCATGCCACCTATGCCATCATGGCCATGAAAGCGGGCAAGCCGGTGTATATTGAGAAACCTATGGCGGTGACTTATGAGGAGTGTTGCCGCATTAATCGTGTCTCGCACGAGACGGGAGTTCCTTGCTTCGTGGCCTATTATCGTCGGTATCTTCCTTACTTTCAACGAGTGAAATTGTTGATAGAAGAAGGGAGTATTGGAAATGTTATCAATGTCCAAATACGTTTTGCCCAACCTCCACGCGATTTGGATTATAATAAAGAAAACCTGCCTTGGCGTGTGCAGCCCGATATTGCCGGAGGCGGTTATTTCTATGACCTGGCACCTCATCAGTTGGACATGTTGCAAGAGATTTTCGGCTGTATCCTGCAAGCCAGTGGCTACAAGAGCAATCGGGGTGGATTGTATCCGGCAGAGGATACCCTGAGTGCCTGCTTCCAATTTGAGAGTGGGTTGGTAGGTAGTGGCTCATGGTGTTTCGTGGCCGATGATTCCGCACGCGAAGACCGCATTGAGGTGATCGGCGACAAAGGGATGCTTTGTTTCTCCATCTTTACGTATGAGCCAATTTCCTTGCATACGGAGAAAGGATGCGAGAAAATCAGTGTGGAGAACCCTACGTATGTGCAACAGCCTCTGATTCAGGCCGTGGTGGATCACTTGTTGGGCAAATCCGTCTGTACCTGCAATGGTGAGAGTGCTACCTTGACCAATTGGGTGATGGATAAAATCTTGGGCAAAATCTGACCTTATTCTTCATTGAAGGAATCTTGCCCCGCCAGTCGGTAAACATCCGTATTTTCTCCTACAATCCAGACAACATCGCCCTCCAGGAAAGGTTCGTTCGGGTCGGGAGCACGGAGGGTATTCTCTTCACGCTCCACGCCGGCTATCAGGCAATGGTATTTGTCGCGGATGCCGGATTCTTTGATGCTCTTGTGTAGGAAGGGGGAGTCTGCTTCGATGCGGAATTGGCGCAGAATCATCTCACTCTTCTCTACCACATCATCTTCCAAAGTGCAAGCCCGGTTCATGGCCTCCCCGAAGACATTCAGCTCGGCATCTGTACCAATTACTTGGATTTTATCTTCCGGAAACAGGCGTACAGAAGCACCGGGGATATTGATACGCTTCTTCCCGCGCAAAATGGAAACTACATGGACACCGTATTGTTTGCCAAAATTCAGTTCGGCAAGGGTTTTCCCTGCCCAAGAGGCCTCACCGGGTATGATATAATCGGCCAAGTGCAAGTCTTTCGATAGCAGGCGGCCGGCATATTGGGGCTTTTTCTCTCCCATATATTCTGCACGGATATCGCGTGAACGTAGATTCTGGAAGAAACGACGTTCTATCAGGATGGATTGTTTCTTCAGTTGACGTGAGAGTATCATCAGTACCACCAACAGGAAAGCAATGCCCAATACCAATCCTACGGATACTTGAAACAATCCGGAGATGACAAACATCAGAAACCCTACAGCCAACAATACCCGCAAGACAATGGTGGCCACCAAGGGTGCGCGATTGCTCCTGTCTTCTTTCCAAAGGGTCGTGAATTCGACGGAATGATTTTTTTTGATCATGATAGCCCGCAGGAAAGGGGAGAGACATAAAATGGTCACACCGGCTGCTACCAGTGAACCCCAGATGCCCGGCAGGCTTTCCCGGCAGAAGGGGATGATAAACCGGAAAGACAAGGCCACAATGGCCACGCAAACGATGGAGTAGACAATCGTGAAGCGCAATAATGCAACAATCAGTTTCTTCCATAAACTTTCGTGATTGACCGGACGCGAACCGGAGGCGTAACGTGCCAGGAAGTTTTTCCATCGTTCGGGCAGGTGGGCGTCTACATAGTTGGAGGCCGGCTCGGCTATGCGAATCATATAGGGTGTCAGGAAAGTGGTGATGACAGATACAGCCACTACGATGGGGTAGAGAAAGTGTCCTGTAACATGTAGGGAAACACCCAGTGAGGCGATGATGAAAGCAAATTCACCTATCTGCGTAAGGCTGAAGCCACATTGCATGGCAGTCTTCAGGGGTTGGCCTGCCAACAACACACCCAATGTCCCGAACAGGGCTTGTCCCACAATGACTGCCAAGGTGATAACTATGATAGGACCGGCATATTCCACAATCATGGCGGGGTCTACCATCATGCCGACAGATACAAAGAAGATGGCTCCAAACAAGTCTTTGACCGGCATCACCAACTTTTCGATGTGTTCGGCCTCTACCGTTTCTGCCAGGATGGAACCCATGATGAAAGCACCGAAAGCCGGTGAAAATCCGGTTCGTGCGGCCAGTACCACCATGCCGAAACACATTGCCAGAGCCACAATCAGTAGCGTTTCGTCGCTCATCAGTTTCCGGCATTTTTTTAGTAAAAGCGGGATGAGGTAGATGCCCACTACAAACCATAGGATGAGGAAGAACATCAGTTTGGCAATGCTTTCCAACATCTGTGTCCCTTCGAAATTATGTCGTACGGCCATGGTGGAAAGCATCACCATCAAGACGATGGCCAATATATCTTCTAAGATTAATACGCTGAGCACCAGTCCGGTGAATTGTTTTTTCCGGAGTCCTAAGTCATCAAATGCCTTGTAGATGATGGTGGTGGAGGACATTGCAATCATGCCGCCCAAGAAAAGACAATCCATTTTGCTCCATCCGAAGGCCGAGCCTACTGCTACGCCCAGCATGATCATGCAGAAAATGATCGTACAGGCAGCAATTACCGCCGGGCCTCCCACTTTGACTATCTTCTTGAAGCTGAACTCCAGTCCTAGTGCGAAGAGTAGGAAGATAACGCCTATGTCGGCCCATACCTTCATGCTGGCGCTTTCCATGACGGAAGGCGTGTAGGGCATGTGTGGGCTGGCCAAGAATCCGGCTACAATATAGCCTAATACCAAGGGCTGCTTTAATTTTTTGAAAATCAAGGTCATCAGGCCGGCGCAAATCAAGATGAGGGCCAAGTCGGATATCAAGGGAGCTAAATCTGACATAATGCTTGTTGTAGTTGTATTTCGAACAACAAAGATACGGAAAAAACTTCAGATTGTGCTTCTATTTTGCGGGCTTGTTTCCAAATCCTTTTTTAGATAGGCTAAAGTCCCTCTTTAGAACGCTAAAGTCCCTCTTTAGAACGCTAAAGTCCCTGTTTAGGATGCTAAAGTCCCTCTTTAGAGAGGCTAAACACCCTCTTTGCTTTTTATAAGATAAGGAGAGATTGTTTTTGGCAGATTTGCTATCGGAAATTTTGAGCCTCTTGTCGGATTCGAACCAACGACCCCGAGATTACAAATCACGTGCTCTGGCCAGCTGAGCTAAAGAGGCGGGTGGGTAAGCTTACTACATCGCGCCGCTACGACCTGTTACCTTTGCTGCGGTCAAGCCCTGGAGGATTCACAGGGAGCTGGCCGTGTAGGACTTACCCGTTTTGCGGCTGCAAAGGTACGCATTATTTTGATATTTGCAATAGTTCGCTCCTTGTTTTTTTACTTTTCTGTTATTTGGGGGATCGATATGTTCATTAGTGGCGTGTATCTGTCGAGGTTAGAAGGAGTTGAAAAAGAACATCATTGGCAAGGATAATGTGTTGGCGAATGTAAAGAAGTCCCGTGCAAATTAAAAACTATGTTATAAAACATAAGAAAGTAGGCCCGGATGTTTGCAGGTTTCCGGAAAAGACATACCTTTGCATCGCAATTGGGAAATTGCTAGTAGATACATAAAGTATTTTTCATAGGCTAATAAAATAGGTAATTAGGTAAAGATTGAAGTTTTCGAAATTAGGTAATTGAAGTTTGTTTTTAAAGGTACAAGTAAAGATTGATTTTAGGTAACGTTTGGATGTTAAGAAAAGAAAAGCCATTTGGCTTTTCTTTATGGGACGAGAGGTTCGTGAGAACTTGCTCGTTTTTTTTATGCCCGTAATGAGAGTTGCTCTTGTTATTCTTGGGAGGTGAACCATTGGTTTAAACGCTCTATGCGGTAGGCATATACTTTCTTCAAATTGGCGACAGACGATCTCCACTCCGTAAAAATATCAAAGCGCGCCGGATCTTGTCCTTTCCATAGTGCTTCATCGGCCAGTGCGGATGGCTCTATGAGTGTTTGCCAGGCATCCAATTGGTCAACCAAGGCACGAAAGCCGGGTGCTAATTGCTTCCAGCGTGCTTGGATGCGGTGGACGAATGTGGGGTCTTGCAGCAGACGATCATACCACAAGGCTTTCCGGTTGTAGAGGCTGTCTCCGTTCAGCCGGATGACATCTGTGCGATTCAGGCGTGAAGGACGTAGGTCACCTCCTTTGTCCAGCCCTACGGAAATGAAGGCCAGGTCAAAATCCCATACGGGGCCAGCTTTCAGCAATCCGTCTTTATCCTTGTACATATAGCAGCTGCGCGGGCCGTTAGGCTCTGCGTTTTGGGTCAATTCGTGGATGAGCCACCAGTCAACGAGCGAATCCATGTCCAGGTAGTCGCGATAGAGCACGTCCAGATTGGCCGAGCCGTTATAAAGCAGTTCTTCGATTTTATTCAGGTAGTTGGCTATGTATCTCTTTTGTTCGTCGGTCGGATCTTTGGGGGAAGTCACGTTGACAGGCAGATGTCGGTGCTTGGTTTCGAAGCGGTAGGCATCGTCCGGATAACTGTCCATCTCTAGCAGGAAACCGCTCTCTTCATCTATGTCTACCCGGTGCTTGTCTATGCGGATGGCTTCGCAAAGCAGGTAGCAGCCTTGAGAGCGGCCGTTTACTACCACATCCACTAGGCGGCTGTCCGGTGTCCAATCCAAGGACGTTTGTCGGGCGATGGCTAGTGCAAGACTGTTCCTCAACAGGCTATGATCCATGAAGTTAGCCAACAATACCCAACGCTTGTGCGGCTGCATGCCCAGCAGCGGGCTCGCTTCCTCCAGCTTGAGGGTGTAGGGTTTCTTGGGTTTGCTGAAGGTGGAGTGCCCCCTTGACTTGACCGAAGTGTTGGGGGAGTGGTAGAGGGTATCTCCATCGGGAGTCACGATGCACACGAGGGTGTTCTTTCTCCATTCTTCGCGGGAGGTAATGGGAGTGCCATCCTCCGTCGTGATGTGGACAACGGGTAAGTCTCCGGCTCGGGCAGGCAGGAGGGATAAAAGCAGTATCAGAGCCATCAGGCCAGTCTTGTAGAAATTCATAGCTTTGTTTCTTTGTCTTTCCGGATGCAAATTTAGGCATTTTCAGTCTCGTTTTTCCCTACTTACCGAAAAACTTCGTATCTTTGCCGACAATTAAAAATGAGAGAAGAAAGGGCGGAAAATCATGCGCCTCCAATTCTTACTAAACTAAACATACGATATGAATATCTCTTACAATTGGCTTAAGGAATACGTAGACTTCGACCTGACCCCCGACGAGGTGGCGGCCGCCCTGACTTCCATCGGATTGGAAACGGGCAGCGTGGAGGAAGTTGAGACAATCAAAGGAGGCCTGGAAGGGCTGGTTATCGGCGAGGTGCTGACTTGTGTGCCTCATCCCAATTCTGACCATATGCACGTCACTACCGTCAATCTGGGCAATGGGGGAGAACCCGTACAGATTGTGTGCGGTGCACCCAATGTGGCAGCCGGGCAGAAGGTAGTGGTGGCTACGCTGGGCACCAAATTGTATGACGGCGACCAATGTTTTACAATCAAGAAGTCAAAGTTGCGCGGAGTGGAGTCCAATGGAATGATTTGCGCAGAGGATGAGATTGGCATCGGCACTGATCACGCAGGCATCATTGTCCTGCCGCAAGAGGCCGTAGTCGGCACTCCCGCCAAGGAGTATTATAATGTGAAGAGTGATTATGTGCTGGAGGTGGACATCACGCCCAACCGGGCCGACGCCTGCTCGCACTATGGTGTGGCACGCGATCTCTATGCTTGGCTCGTACAGAATGGCAAGCAAACTGCCTTGCACCGTCCTTCCGTGGATGCCTTTGCCGTAGAAAACAATGACCTGGACATCCAAGTGACGGTGGAGAACACCGAGGCTTGTCCCCGCTACGCCGGCGTCACCGTGAAGGGAGTGACCGTGAAGGAAAGTCCCGACTGGCTGAAGGACAAGCTGAACGCCATCGGCCTGCGCCCCATCAACAATGTGGTGGACGTGACCAACTACATCGTACACGCCTTCGGCCAGCCGCTCCATTGCTTCGATGCCGATCAGATCAAGGGCAACCACGTCATTGTCAAGACGATGCCCGAGGGTACTCCGTTCGTTACCTTGGATGGTGTAGAGCGCAAGTTGAACGAGCGCGACCTGATGATATGCAATGCCGAAGAGCCTATGTGCATCGCCGGTGTATTCGGTGGTTTGGCCAGCGGATCAACGGAGCAGACCAGGGATGTATTCTTGGAGAGCGCCTACTTCCATCCCACTTGGGTGCGCAAGACGGCCCGTCGCCACGGCCTGAACACGGATGCTTCCTTCCGCTTTGAGCGTGGCATCGACCCCAACAATGTGCTGTATTGCCTCAAGTTGGCAGCTCTGATGGTGAAGGAACTGGCCGGCGGCACCATCGCTATGGATATCAAGGACGTATGCAACGCCCAGTTCCCCAACTTCCGCGTGGAGTTGCCTTATCAATATGTACACGACCTGGTGGGCAAGACCATCCCGGTGGAGACCATCAAGAGCATTGTACGTAGCCTGGAGATGAACATCGTGAACGAAACTGCCGAAGGTCTGACTCTCGACGTGCCTCCCTACCGCGTGGATGTGCAGCGTCCCTGCGACGTGGTGGAAGACATCCTGCGTATCTACGGATATAATAATGTGGAAATCCCCACAACCTTGCACTCCAGCCTGACGACCAAGGGTGAGGAAGACAAGGCAAACCGCCTTCAGAATCTTGTATCAGAGCAATTGGTGGGTTGCGGATTCAACGAAATCCTGAACAACTCCCTGACGCGCGCCGCCTATTATGACGGTTTGACCACCTATCCTTCCGAAAACCTGGTGATGCTGCTCAATCCGTTGAGCGCTGACCTCAATGCCATGCGCCAGACGTTGCTGTTCGGTGGCTTGGAGAGCATCGCAAGAAATACCAACCGCAAGAATGCTGACTTGAAATTCTTCGAGTTTGGTAACTGCTATCATTATAATAAGGAGAAGAAAGACCCCGAGCGTGTCTTGGCAGCTTATAGCGAGGAGAGCCACTTGGGTCTTTGGATAACCGGTAAGAAGGTGGTGAACTCCTGGGCTCATCCTGACGAGGACACTACGGTGTATGAGCTGAAGGCTTATGTGGAGAATATCTTCGCACGCTTGGGCTTGCAGATGCACGACTTGGTTATCGGCACTTTGAACGACGATATCTTCGCTTCCGCTCTCTCTATCCAGACACGAGGCGGCAAGCGGCTGGCGACCCTGGGTGTAGTGACGCACAAACTGTTGAAAGCATTCGACATCGAACGTGATGTTTACTATGCCGACATCTACTGGAAGGAAGTGCTGAAGGCCATCCGCAATGTGAAGGTCAGCTATCGCGAACTCTCCAAGTTCCCCGCCGTGAAGCGCGACCTGGCTCTGTTGCTGGACAAGAAGGTGCAGTTTGCCGAGATCGAGAAGATTGCCTACGAGACGGAGAAGAAGTTGCTGAAAGAAGTCTCGCTGTTCGACGTCTACGAGGGCAAGAACCTGGAGGCAGGCAAGAAGAGCTACGCCGTCAGCTTCCTGCTGCAGGACGAGAACGCTACGTTGAACGAGAAGCAAATCGACAAGATCATGTCGAAGCTGATCGCCAACTTGGAGAACAAGCTGGGTGCCAAGCTCCGCTAAGAAGGATAACATCAACAATTAAACAATAACATAAAACAACAATCCAATGGGAAGAGCATTTGAATATAGAAAAGCTACCAAACTGAAGAGATGGGGCCACATGGCCAAGACGTTCACCCGCCTGGGTAAGCAAATCGCTATTGCTGTGAAGGCAGGAGGCCCCGAGCCTGAGAACAACCCCGCACTGCGCTCCATCATCGCTACTTGTAAGCGCGAGAACATGCCGAAGGACAACATTGAGCGCGCCATCAAGAACGCCATGGGTAAGGACCAGAGCGACTACAAGGGTATGACTTACGAAGGCTACGGCCCTCACGGTATTGCCGTATTCGTGGATACCTTGACGGACAATCCCACCCGTACCGTAGCCGATGTGCGCTCCGTCTTCAACAAGTTCGGCGGAAATTTGGGCACGATGGGTTCGCTGGCTTTCCTCTTCGACCACAAGTGTGTGTTCACCTTCAAGAAGAAAGACGGCATGGATATGGACGAGTTCTTGCTTGATATGATCGACTACAACGTGGACGAGGACTACGAGCAGGACGACGAAGAAGGCACCATCACCATCTACGGCGACCCGAAGAGCTATGCTGCCATCCAGAAGCACTTGGAAGAGCAGGGCTTTGAGGATGTCGGCGGTGACTTCACCTATATCCCCAACGACTTGAAGGAAGTGTCTCCCGAGCACCGGGAAACCATCGACAAGATGGTGGAGCGTCTGGAAGAGTTCGACGACGTGCAGACGGTTTACACGAATATGAAGCCGGCGGAAGAAGAATAAAGTTTTTCCCCTTTGTTGGGGATAATAGCAAGACCGCTATGCCTGTGTCTCGTGCGAGAGATAGGCGTAGCGGTCTCTGTTTGGGGAGATAGGTTGCCCCCTACTTTGAGGTTTCTTTCAGATGTGCATCCGTCACTTCATCACTCTCCATCTCTATCTTCCAATCGCCCATAGCTCGATTCAACAACAAGTAGGAAGGAAACGCCCGCGACTTTCCGGCATAATGCACTTGCTTCCCAAAATATACTTTGACAAGCCCTTCTTCTTTCTTTTCAAAACGGATATGCTTGCTTTGCTGGGAGAAATCCGGATAGGTCTGAAACAAACGTTTCTTGTCTGTCACGCATTGCTGTTTGCTCATTTCCTTCCCGTAGTAACCCACATAATCCATATAAAGGGTATCGAACAGAGCATAATTCCTCTCATTGTGCGCTTCATCCCATTGACGGACAATCCGTGTCACTTCGGGCAGGGTTTCACTTCCCTGTGTTTCTTCAATTTCCGTTTTTTCCAGTTTTACTTCAACGGGAGAAGGCACAGAAGGCTCCATGTGAAACAATGCATATACAATGTAAGCACAGAACCCACCGGATACTACCCCTGCACAGACAGCTGTTAACACCCGGTTGTACACAAAATCATATTCGCTCATTCTATTCCTCTTCCACCGGGACAATTTCTTGGGAAAAAACCACCAGTTATAGCGGAAAACAATATAGGCGATGACCACGCATACACCGTATAAAATCCATTCGAGAACTACCATGGTCATATTCATTTGGGTTGCAAGGCTGTTATGATAGCTTTCAGCAATACGATGTCTTTCCCGTGAAAATACAATGTGCCCCCTCCACGCTTGATGATGGAAAACATGTCATTGTCCGCGTCCAACTTCATTTCAATAATGTTTTTCAGGGGAATAGCCTGGTGGGCATTGCCCGACAACCACTCAAAATTGTTGGGAAAGACAAAATAGGTGATTTCTTTCGAATCATCCCAATTGTAGTAAAGTTCACCATTCTGCTTCTTCTGTGGCACCTGCCAACCATGGCTGGAGAAATAACATACCCTGCCATTGGCCACAACCTGATTAAGCTTCGTGCCGACGATGCCTATCTCTGACAATTTTTCCAACGCCATGTTCAGCAGGTATCGCTTCAAGGAGCCTTTGGCTTTAGGATAGAAATGCATGGCTTTAGATAACTCGCTGACTGTCTGCACATCTGCCAGTCTATAGGCCACCTTCCTTATCTTATGGTTAGCATAAGACTGTTTCAGCATCTTGATCAACATAGCCATGACCCAACACAAGACATAAATTAGGATGACAGCACCGGCTACGTTCAATTTCGTATAAATATACCACGCAATCAGTGCGACAAGCCCCACATACCACCATTTGCTCAACGGTTTTACCCGATATTGTTCCATATAGGTTTTGATTTATAAAACTGTCATTTCATTCTTCAAATACAGGGCAATGGCTCCCCTGTCATCATTGCTTATTCGCCCCGAAGGATGGGGAATGCCATATACAGGCAACTCCTTCCACAAGCCTTTAACTACCTTGTGTTGGGCCGGATCCCCATTGACCATCAACGGAGTTATGGTTTCCACCTCCGCGAAGTTGAAACGTTGCTCCAACGGGCGGAAGCAATCATTAATGGAGAAGCACACCACACACTTGGGGCGGAAAATGTCCTGTATCACCTCTGCCGTGAAGTCCATGCACTGCACCGCTACTTCCGCACAGCCCGGCTTCGCTTGAAAGTCCTTGATAGTATCCGAACCGAAATAAACGACATTCATAAAGACAAAGTTCCCGTCTGTCATCGGCTCCACATAACCGGCCCACTTAAAAGCTTCGTAAGGTTTGTGCCATATCTTCCACGCAGGATTGTCGCGGTCGGCATAAAAGGACGGATTGCCCTCATAGAAACGCTCCCGATTGACACCGGCATAACCCCAAGGCTCGTGGGCGTTGTATCCTAAGAATACGACTTCGGGCGATTTGTCCAACACAGGTTTGGACTGGAAAGCGCAGCTGGTGCAGTTGATACGTGGGCCAACTTCCTCGATATAGCGGCAGACCTTGTCTACCCAGCGGTTGTAAAGTTCGGTTCTTTCTGTTTCCATATTTGCTTAGTTTATAAATTTAAATGATTCCTGCAAAGGGGGATAAATAGCACTGTATTCTTGTTTAAGTTTGTCTACAGCTTCTGTAATCTGTCTCAAATTTTCCTAATACAACGCTCCGTCTTTTCCTTATCTAGGTCATTAGGATTTGTAGTGCGCTGAGCATAAACGTTTAGTATAAGATTACTGAATCTCTATCAATTTATCTTTCCTAAGTCCTCTCACTATCATTGATATGGCCTTATTGCTAAAAGCATAAGGTTTATAAGCACGGTTGTCATTTCCTAAACATATCAGCAATCCGCTCTTAAACAATGAACCTTGTTCTACAGGGATAATCATAATATAATCCATTTTATCCGTATAATAGGCAATACAGTTTCTGTCTAACTGCATTTGATATTGAAAAGATATAGGAGAAAATAATTCCGCACCGTTTTTTTCCATAAAAATGAAAGTGTTCGGTTCTGAAATAGATAAGTTCTTAATAGTTTGGACGCAAGCCATCGCAGTATATAAAGTTTCATTTTTCCTTAAATGCTTTTCACTTATTTCATTTAAAACTTTTTTTAAAGAATCAAGTCTTTGAATACTATCTATCTGCTGCTCCCATTGTATTTTACTTAAATGTATCATCAACGAATCATTTTCCCAAACAGTGCGTTTCATAGCTGCAACTTCTTCTTGAGAACCTACATACTGATAGGTTCGTTCTATCCAAGATTTCATGTGCTCTTTTCCACGCCATAATTCAAATATCTTTTTCACAATCCAGTTATGTTGGGAGTCATATTCATATTTACAGGGATAAATAATGCCAAAACGGTCGGGTATTTGAGTTATATCATTATATTCATTGTACTTATACTTCATCGGTATTTGAGGGGCTAATCCACTCGGTGTAATTACAGATTTTAGGCTTTGAAGTAATAAACCTGATGAGCTATAACTATATACATTCTTTTCTATTAAATAATTACCGGAATTATAAATTAATTCAGTTTTAGTATTTCCTTGAACAGAAATAACTCTGTGGTCATTCAGCCCACCCCAACCATAATAAGAATCAATAATCGTTTTTCCCGACTCATAGGAATATTTATCTTTCCCGATCAAGGAAGGTTCACCATCACGGTATTTGTACTCATTGATTTCCTTCAAAGTTCCGTCCTTGTTATACAAAAATTCCTTTTCCACCTCCTTGTTCCAAACCGAACCTAATATCCATTTATTGTGCTTTGCAAAAAAATTATTAGTTGACTGCCTTTGGTATTGGACTTGGCTTAAAGAATATGTTATAATTGACACAGTGTCATTATTAGGCTTATAAGAATAAAAAACTAAATCCCCATTGGGTTTTATCCACTTATAAACTCTGCCGTACTCATCATAGAACTCTTGAAAACTTACTTTTTTTTCACCTCGTTCATCTTCTCCAAATTTAGAACTAAAAGAATATTCAGTTTCTACTACAGAAACGACATGCCCCTTAAGATTGCTTTGTAAGTTTCCCTGTGACTGACAAGGAAGAGAGAATAGGGAACAAAGCATCGAAATGATGCAGATATTTACTGAAAATCTCATAACAAAATAATATAAATAATTTTGTATACTCGGCTACCAATGTATAAGCGTAATATCTTTAGTCATAAAACAACAATTCGCCATTTCTAAAAACAAAATCTCCTTCCAGCTTTGACAGTGAAGATATCAACCCTGGATCTAATTCTCCAAACAAAGAGAACATATAAGAAGCATACGGATTGGAAAACACCTCCCGATAGCTATCCATGCTGGTCAAGGTCGCCCGGATAACGACCTCAGTAGGATAAGTCAAGTCTGCAAATCCTAAATCTTGACTTATGATAGTAAAATCATCCCCTTTCACTAATAGAAAAGATTCATTATTCATTTTAGTTTCTTCCACCTGAAGTACGTCCAAAACGAAATATTCCTGCTTACTATCTTCTCCATCTGAAGCTTTGCCGAAAAGCTGATTGAATTGAATTCGATTATTGTACAGCTGATATAATTTATCAATCGTATACGCTTTGGTAGAAATAACGTATTGTGCTAGCCATGCCGAATTGTGAAGCATGCTTGCCCGGATGGGAATGTCTTTGAATTCCCTCATAGCATAGTTTCCATATTTGGCATAATAAACGGTATCACAAGAATCTATTTTTCCCTTGGTATTGTAATAAACGTTGCGCCAACAAGAACTTGGCGGCCAACTGATGTCTGCGCCTCTGAGTTGCATATAAGGTTGGAAGTCACCATATGAAAGTTCTGCATACTCCCGGCCTTTATACAGATTGGGAGCCTGTCGGACATCTTGCAATTCACTATTAGAAAGAAAATAAAGCGTCTTGCGATCGCTATCCACCAAAGGGTAAAGAGCAATGAAGTTAGATGTAACATACGTTCCGTCTTGAATAATCAAAGCGCAGCTGTCTTCCGAAAAACTCAATCTGACAGGATTATACACCACATGTTTCTCATTGGCGGGCATTAAGGTCAACGAATCCTTGCCAGTAGTAAACAGTTTTTCTTTCGTTTTGGTTTCCAAATCATAATAGTACAAAGAATAAACGCCATCGCTCGGCCCGTCTGTCTGCGTGTTCGGCTGGTCCGTATGAATCCACAAAGCATAGTGGTTTCCCATGCTATAAGCATAAACAGTGTCGTTTGTCTGCTTCAGTTCCTCACGTAATTGCGACAGAGCTTGAGTATAATCTTTGGCGCAAGAAGAAAGCAGCAGCATTAAACCAAGCAGCAAATGAATCTTTTTCATAATACATCAATCACTAATTTGTGGCTTCCCAGTCCCTAAAAGTCCTATAATGAATTTACAAAAAAGAAAGCGTGGAACTGCGTGCTATCCAATGTTTCTGAAGGTCCTAGGAAAACCCGAAAGTACACTAATGAATAGACAGCAGACCCACGCCGGAAACCAGCGTAGGAACCGACTGTGCCATTCTTGTACTTTCTTGAAAATTTCCTAGGTTTTCAGAAACAAGAATGAAGCACACGCTTCTTACAATACCAATAAATATATGTGCAGTCGCATCGCCATGAAACTGCACGTGGCAAAAATACGGAAATATTGCTATTCCTAAAAGTTTTTACCTGTTTTTTTTTGCATCATCAGAAAACTGATTTAGCAGAAGAAAACCCTCAAGTACCCCCTAAGTGCCCTCTAAGTACCCCCAAGTAGAATTACTAATTCAGAAGATGGGCAATTCTTATATGACTTTGAAGGAAATGGAAGAAGTATGCAATATTAAAGATCTGAAGTATTTCCGAGAAAGTTATATCACGCCTGCACTGGATAGTAGAATGCTTGAACGACTTTACCCCAATCACCCCAAGCATCAGAAGCAACAATACCAATTGACAGAAGTTGCTAAAGGTATACCGCATCAGCTATTGCAGTTCTACTGCATCAGTTATTGCAGTTTTACTGCATCAGTCATTGCAGATTTACTGCATTAGTTATTGCAGTTCTACTTGTGTAAAACATCGGGCGGATGCTTCGGGAAAATTCCCGGTCCATCCGCCCGAAACCTTTTGTGTGAGGACGCCTGCCCGTTATTCGATGATGGTCATCTCATCAATCAAGTGCTTGCAACCGCCCAGCTTGTCGAGGATGAAGAGCATGTAGCGGATGTCCAGCGCAATGCAACGTTGCAGGTTGTTGTCGAAGTTGATGTCGCCGCTCAACGATTCCCAGTTGCCGTCGAAAGCACAGCCGATGAGGTTGCCTTCACCATCAATAACGGGGCTGCCGGAGTTGCCGCCCGTGATGTCGTTGGTGGTCAGGAAGCAGACGGGCATCGTGCCATCGGCCATGGCGTAACGGCCGAAGTCCTTCTTCTGAATCAGTTCTTTCAGCTTGGCGGGCACCACGAACTCGGGATTTTCGGGATCTTCCTTCTGTAGGATACCGTCCGTGGTGGTGAAGTACTTGTAGTGTACGCCGTCCTTCGGGTCGTAGGACTTCACGTTGCCATAGGTCAGGCGGATAGTGAAGTTGGCATCGGGGTAGGAGGGAGTGGGAAGTTTCATCTCGTTCAGACCACGGATGTAGGCTTTGTGCAACAGGTCAAGACCTTCAGTCGCTGCTACCAGTTCTTTAGCCGCTTCTTGCAGCAAAGCTAGTTTGGCGCGGCTATAGGCAGTGGCAGGATCTTTCTCAATGGCCTTGATAGTAGGCTTCTTCAAGAACTTGTCGAGGTTTGCGCGGCTGGAAAGAATAGAGTTATCGAACATGTCGTTAACGAACTTGTTGAACACTCCGTCGTATTTGTCCTGTATGAGTTGGTCCAGCTGAGCAATGTTCTCCGCGCCCAGTGCGTGCTTTAAGGCAGGAATCATAGCCAAGGCAATCTGACGGTCCACTTCCTTGTCGTAATCCTTGTTGTAGATATCATCGTAGATTTTCTCCAGTTGTGCCTTGCTGGCTTCTAGCAGGGAATCATTCTTTGTCTCGATGGCTTCCTTGATTTTGTCCATGATAGCCGGCGGACAACCGAACTCAATGGTGCGTTGCAGGCCTTCGGCGATGTACATGTAGCGGCGCATTACAGGCGTGGCTTTCTCCACGATGGCATCAATCTTCTCCACTACGCCTTCATATTCGGGCTTTCCCTTGGCAAACTGGGCGAACTTCCTTTCTTGTTCAGCTTTGGTGCCCAACACGTCATTGTCGATGATGGCCTTGTTCATGCCGATAGAGTTCTTCCAGTAGTTGCTGCTGCCGGCAAACTTGTTGGCATACTGGATGCGGATTTTGTCGCTCTCGCGCATGTACTTCTTCAACACATCCAGGTAGACGGTGCGCATGTCTATCATAGCCTGATTCTGGGCGGTCATCGTCTGGCGCACTTCGCTCTGGGTGAGGTAGCGTTCGGTCGAGCCGGGGAAGCCCATGATCATGGCGTAATCTCCTTCGTTCAATCCCTTGATGGAGATGGGGAGGAACTTGGGCGTCTTCAGGGGCACGTTGTCCGCGCTATACTCGGCGGGCTCGCCGTTCTTGTCGGCATAGATACGGAAGATGGAGAAGTCGCCCGTGTGGCGCGGCCACATCCAGTTGTCCGTCTCGCCGCCGAATTTACCCACGCTCGAAGGCGGGGCAGCCACCATGCGCACGTCGCTATATACTTTATAATATATAAGGTAGGTCTTGTTGCCGGCATAGAAAGGCAGAGCCTGTGCCACGATGCCCGGCTTGCCGTTGAGGTCGCTCTTGACCAGCTCCTCTTGCGCCACCTTGCGCAGGAAGGGAGAGGTCATGGCCGTGGTCTCGTCCACCTCGCCGGCCTTGATCTTCTGGCTCACCAGGTCGGTGATGTCCACGATGCGATGCACGAAGCGGAACTTCAGCCCCGGCGTGGGCAGCTCCTCCGCGCGGCTCATGGCCCAGAAGCCGTCCGTCAGATAGTCATGCTCCACCGAGCTATGCTGCTGGATGGCGCCGTAGCCGCAGTGGTGGTTGGTGAGGATAAGTCCCTCGGGCGAAATGATCTCGCCCGTGCATCCGCCACCGAAGATGCCCACGGCATCCTTCAGCGACACGCCGCCGGGATTGTAGAGGTCGTCGGCTTCCAGCTTGAGGCCTTGTTTCTTCATCAGCTCGATGGAATTCTGCTCCTTCAGCAGTTGGAGCAGCCACATGCCTTCGTCGGCTTGGGCCGCGCAGGTCATGAGGGCGGCAAAGGCCGCCACAAAGTACTTCTTTACGTTCATAAATCGCTTCTTAGATGATAGTCTTATTTAAATTAAACAATCCCATTCTCCGTCCGGGGAATGATTGTGCAAAAATACGTAAACCACCTGAAAATACCTTTTTTCCCGCTCCGTTTATAAGGAATATTAATACCTTTGCCGCAGACTAATTCATTAATAGGTTTCTATATGTATAGAATAGGTGTGACTACATGGTTGCCTTTCCTCCTGCTGGCAATGCTTCTGACTTCGTGCAACCGTAAATATCGTATCGAGGGAAATTCCTCGCTGATTAATCTGGACGGGAAAGTGCTCTATTTGAAAATGTTACAAGACGGGGTGTGGGTGCCGGTGGATTCATCCGAAGTGGTGCATGGTTGTTTTAAGATGAAAGGCTCCGTGGATTCTGTGCGCATGGTGACGCTATATCTGAATAATGATGCCTTGATGCCGCTGGTGTTGGAGAATGGCAAGGTGAAGGTCAATATTGCTCCGGGCAGCTTCCAAGCCTCCGGCACTCCCTTGAATGACAAACTTTATGACTTTATCGAACGGCGCAATGCCATGGAGCAGGCTATCGAAGAACTGGAGCGGAAAGAGGCCCGCATGGTGCTGGATGGAGCCAATATTGATGATATCCACGAGGAATTGGCTTCGCAGGGAGAAGCGAAACTGAAGGAAATGAACGACTATGTCCGTCAGTTTATTGTAGATAATTATGAAAATGTGTTAGGCCCCAGCATCTTCATGATGATGTGCAGTACGTTGCCCTATCCGGTGATGACCGACCAGGTGGAAGACATCATGCGTACGGCTCCTCTCACGTTCAAGGACAATCCGCTGGTGAAGGATTTTTTGGAAAAAGCAAAGGAAAACATGAAATTGCTGGAAGAGCATAAACGTTTACAAGAGAATATGGCGGCCAATAACTGACTATGACCCTACCTGTAGATTTTATCACTCAGATTCATACACTTTTAGGCGCTTCCGAAGCGCCTTCTTTCTTGGATGCGCTGATGGGCGATTCGTCTGTCAGCATTCGTTTGAACGGGCGGAAAACTCCGGATGCACCGATGTCCGACAATCCTGTTCCTTGGTGTGCGGGAGGTTATTATTTGTCCGAACGACCCTCTTTCACGTTCGACCCCACCTTGCATGCCGGAGGCTACTATGTGCAGGAAGCTTCCTCCATGTTTGTGGCGTGGGTGCTGCGGCATCTTTGCGAAGAGCCGGTGCGGATGCTGGATCTTTGCGCCGCGCCGGGTGGAAAGTCCACTTTGGCTTGCGATGCCTTGCCCGAGGGGAGCCTGCTGGTGGCCAACGAGGTGGTGCGCAACCGTGCCCAGGTGTTGCTGGAGAACCTGACCAAGTGGGGATATCCCCGGGTAGTAGTTACGAATAGTGACCCAGCCGATTTTACACCCCTAGGCTCTGTGTTTGATATTATCCTGGTGGATGCTCCCTGTTCGGGCGAAGGCATGTTTCGGAAGGATCCGGTGGCTATCAGCGAATGGAGCCGGGAAAATGTCGGGGCATGTGTCCGTCGCCAGCGGCGCATCCTGACGGATATCCTGCCTTGCCTGAAGCCGGGTGGTCTTCTATTGTACAGCACCTGCACGTATAACCTGGAGGAGAATGAGGAGAATGTGCGTTGGTTGCGCGATGAGTGGGGGATGGAAATCCTGTCCGTGCCCGATGTGCGTCCGGAGTGGGGCATCACCGGCAATCTCTTGCCCGGCGAGGACTTCTCTGTCTATCGTTTCCTGCCTCACCGCACACGGGGCGAGGGCTTCTTCCTGGCTGTGATGCGTAAGCCGGAGGATGCGGAAGTGTCGGAGAATGTCCGTAAAAAAGGAAGCAAGAAAGAACGTCCGCAGGTCGTGCCCAAGGAGGCGCTTCTCCGGGCATCGGCTTGGCTAAAGGCACCGGAAGACTACACCTGTACCTTGCAGGGTACTACGCTGACGGCCATGCCTCGGCTTCTCCAAGGATTGGAAGAGGCTTTGCGCCCTTTTGTCCGCGTCTTGCAGGCGGGAAGCCCCGTGGGAGAAATCAAGGGGCGCGACCTCTTGCCTCACCATGCTTTGGCCATGAGCACGGCTTTGGCTCCGGATGCTTTCCCCCGGGTGGAGGTGGCCTATGAGCAAGCCATTGCCTACCTGCGTCGGGAGGCCATCGTCCTGCCGGAGGAGGCTCCCCGTGGCTTTGTCCTTTTGACGTGGCATGATTTACCCTTGGGCTTCGTGAAGAATATCGGAAACCGGGCCAATAATCTGTATCCCCAGGAGTGGCGGATACGCAAGATGCCGATGTGAATGCCGGGTGTATATTGTATTATGTATGATATGTATATATTGTAATATGTATGATATATGTAATTGTATAAGATATGATATATAGATGTTTGGAAAATAATGCTTTATAACATATAATCTAACGGTCGTTTTCTATTGCGTATTCCAAATTTGCTCCTTACCTTTGCGGCGTGAAAATCAAATTCCGCCATGCAGAACAAAGAGAATACAACCAATCAGCCTTTAGCCAATAATCACATCTCGGTGGATTGTGTGGTGATGGGCTTTGACGGCGAACAGCTGAAAGTCCTTCTGATACGCCGTATGGGCGAAGAAGAAGGGGAAGTGTTTCATGACATGAAGCTGCCCGGCAGTCTTATCTATATGGATGAAGACCTGGACGAGGCCGCGGCCCGTGTCTTGAACGAACTGACCGGCCTGAAGAATGTTCGCCTGGTGCAGTTCAAGGCTTTTGGCTCGAAAGACCGCACCAAAGACCCCCGGGACGTGCATTGGCTGGAGCGGGCCATGAAATCGAAGGTGGAGCGCATCGTGACCATTGCCTACCTTTCGCTGGTGAAGATAGACCGCGCGCTGAATAAGGGATTGGAGAATTACCAAGCCTGTTGGGTAGCCCTGCAGGACATCGGCAATTTGGCCTTCGACCATAACCTTATCATCCGTGAGGCACAGACTTACATCCGTCAATACGTGGATACCAATCCCGCCGCTTTGTTCGACCTCCTTCCACGTAAGTTCACGGCCTCCCAGCTTCGTACGCTCTACGAATTGGTCTATGGCAAGGCGGTGGATGTCCGTAATTTCCATAAGAAGATAGCCATGATGGAGTATGTCATCCCGCTGGAAGAACGCCAGCAGGGTGTGGCCCATCGTGCAGCCCGCTTCTACCGCTTCGACAAGAAAATCTATAACCGTCTGAGAAAATAATCCATATATCTTATTAATATCATAACATCATGTATCTATTAGGCTATGACATAGGAAGCTCGTCTGTCAAGGCGAGCCTGGTGAATGCCGAGACCGGCAAGTGTGTGGCTTCGGCTTTCTATCCCAAGACCGAGGCGCCCATCATCGCCGTGCGGCAGGGATGGGCCGAGCAAGACCCGCAAATGTGGTGGGACAACCTGAAACTGGCCACGCAGGCCGTATTGTCCGAGTCGGGAGCAGACGCAAGGGACATCAAGGCCATCGGCATCTCCTATCAGATGCACGGGTTGGTGTGTGTGGACAAGGATCAGCGGGTGTTGCGCCCTGCCATCATCTGGTGCGACTCGCGCGCCGTGTCCTACGGTCAGCAGGCTTTCGAAGCCCTGGGCAAGGACATGTGCCTGGGCCATCTGCTCAACTCGCCCGGCAACTTCACCGCCTCCAAGCTGAAGTGGGTGAAGGAGAACGAGCCGGACATCTTCGCCCGGATATACAAGGTCATGCTTCCCGGCGACTACATCGCCATGCGCCTCAGCGGTGAGATCTGTACCACGGTGTCCGGCTTGTCCGAAGGCATGTTCTGGGACTTCCGCGAGAACCGCGTGGCCCGTTTCCTGATGGATTACTATGGCTTTGACGAATCTATCTTGGCCGACGTCCGTCCCACCTTTGCCGAGCAAGGCCGTGTCAGTGCAAAGGTTGCACAAGAGTTGGGCCTGCCCGCAGGCGTGCCCATCACCTACCGCGCCGGCGACCAGCCCAACAACGCCCTCTCGCTGAACGTGTTCAACCCCGGCGAGATTGCCTCGACGGCCGGCACCAGCGGCGTGGTATATGGGGTGAACGGCTCCGTCAACTACGACCCCAAGAGCCGCGTCAATACCTTTGCCCACGTCAACCACACCACGTCGCAGACCCGCCTGGGCGTCCTCCTCTGCATCAACGGCACGGGCATCCTCAACTCATGGATCAAGCGCAACGTCGCTCCCGCCGGCATTTCCTACAACGACATGAACGACCTCGCCGCACAGGCCCCCATCGGCAGCGCGGGCGTCAGCATCCTGCCCTTCGGCAACGGGGCGGAGCGTGTGCTGGAAGACCGTGAGACGGGTTGCAGCATCCACGGCGTGAACTTCAACGTGCACGACCGCCGTCACCTCATCCGCGCCGCGCAGGAGGGCATCGTCTTCTCCTTCAAGTACGGCATCGAGGTGATGGAAGAGATGGGCATGACGGTGAAGAAGATTCATGCCGGACATGCCAATATGTTCCTCAGCCCCATCTTCCGTCAGACATTGGCGGGCGTGACGGGCGCCACCATCGAACTGTATGACACCGACGGCTCGGTGGGTGCCGCCAAGGGCGCAGGCATTGGCGCGGGCATCTACCGTGACAACACCGAGGCTTTCGCCACGCTGGAGAAGCTGGAAGTGATAGAGCCGATCGAGGCCGACCGGCAGGCATACGTCGATGCCTATGCACGCTGGCGGAACGCCTTGGATGGGATAATAAGAGAAATAGATAATACATATTGACAATAAGGACCTGTCCAAAGGTATCTCCCAAGGGGGTGGTTGACACTTAGCACAAGTGTCAGTGATACTTGTGCTAAGTGTCAGCGATACTTGTGCTAAGTGTCGGTGATACTTGTGCTAAGTGTCAACACCCCCTAAAAACCCCCTCAGAAGGGCTTCTGGAGGGGGTCGGCAGGGAAAAAACGGGCTGACGGGCATCGGAATGGGTGTAATAAGAATAATTTACAAATAAAATAACCCGTGTCCTTCGGGACACCTAAAAACAATCAATCATTATGGCAACAAAAGAGTATTTCCCCGAGATTGGAAAGATCAAGTTTGAAGGAAAAGAGAGTAAGAACCCGATGGCTTTCCACTACTATGACCCCGAGAAGGTCATCCTGGGCAAGAAGATGAAGGATTGGCTGAAGTTCTCCATGGCCTGGTGGCATACCCTCTGCGCCGAGGGCGGCGACCAGTTTGGCGGCGGCACGAAGAAGTTCCCGTGGAACGACAGCGCCGACCCCGTGGAGGCTGCCAAGCACAAGGCTGATGCCGGCTTTGAAATCATGCAGAAGATTGGCATCGAATACTATTGCTTCCACGACGTGGACCTCTGCGCCGAGGCCGACACCATCGAGCAGTACGAAGCCAACCTGAAGGAAATTGTCGCCTACCTGAAGAAGAAACAGGAAGAGACGGGCATCAAGCTGCTGTGGGGCACGGCCAACGTCTTCGGCCACGCACGTTATATGAACGGTGCCGCCACGAACCCCGACTTCGACGTGGTGGCCCGCGCTGCCGTGCAGATCAAGAACGCCATCGACGCCACCATCGAACTGGGCGGTACGAACTACGTATTCTGGGGCGGTCGCGAGGGATATATGTCCTTGCTGAACACCGACCAGAAGCGTGAGAAGGAACACCTGGCCATCATGCTGCGCATCGCCCGCGACTATGCACGCTCCAAAGGCTTCACCGGCACCTTCCTCATCGAGCCGAAGCCCATGGAACCCACCAAGCACCAGTATGACGCTGACACGGAGACCGTCATCGGCTTCCTGAAGACGCACGGCCTGGACAAGGACTTCAAGGTGAACATCGAGGTGAACCATGCCACCCTGGCCGGACATACCTTCGAGCACGAACTCGCCGTGGCCGTGGACAACGGTATGCTGGGCAGCATCGACGCCAACCGCGGTGACTACCAGAACGGTTGGGATACGGACCAATTCCCCATCGACAACTACGAGCTGACGCAGGCCATGATGCAGATCATCCGCAACGGCGGCTTCGGCAACGGCGGTACGAACTTCGACGCCAAGACCCGCCGCAACTCCACCGACCTGGAGGACATCTTCATCGCCCACATCAGCGGCATGGATGTTATGGCACGTGCCCTGGAGAGCGCTGCCCGCCTGCTCGAAGAGTCGCCCTACAAGCAGATGCTGGCCGACCGTTACGCTTCCTTCGACTCCGGCAAGGGCAAGGAATTCGAGGAAGGCAAGCTGACACTGGAAGATGTGGTGGCCTACGCCAAGACCAAGGGCGAGCCCAAGCAGACCAGCGGCAAGCAGGAGTTGTATGAGGCTATCGTGAACATGTACGCATAAACATCAACGCCCCTTCCACGTTCTCGACGAGAGCTTGGGAGGGGTTCTTATTTTACCAACCATGAAACAAACTACCATAGAAAACGGAAGTAAATCCTACCTATTTACCATTGTGCTGGTGGCGGTATTGGGCGGCCTCCTCTTTGGCTATGACACAGCCGTCATCTCCGGTGCCGAGAAGGGCCTGCAGGCCTTTTTCCTCGGGGCGGAAGACTTTGTCTATACCGACGGGTGGCACGGCTTCACTTGTGCCAGTGCCCTGATAGGGTGCATCATCGGCAGTGCCATATCCGGTTACCTGGCCTCCAACTGGGGGCGCAAGCGTTCGCTCATCTTTGCCGGCATCATGTTCTTCATTTCCGCTTTGGGTTCGATGGAGCCGGAGTTCCTGTTCTTCGAGCACGGAGTGCCCAACTATGCCTTGCTCATCGCCTTCAATGTCTATCGTGTCATCGGTGGCGTGGGCGTGGGACTGGCCTCGGCCATCTGTCCCATGTATATTGCCGAGGTGGCGCCGAGCCACATCCGCGGCACGTTGGTGTCATGGAACCAATTTGCCATCATCTTCGGCCAGTTGGTGGTGTATATGGTGAACTTCCTCATCCTGGGCGATCACACCAACCCGGTGATTGAGTCCATCGGTCAGGGCGTCAATGCCGTGGCTCCGGGCAGTGACCCGTGGACCATACAGACCGGCTGGCGATACATGTTCGGCAGCGAGGCCGTGCCGGCAGGCTTGTTTGCCCTGCTCATCTGCTTCGTGCCCGAGACGCCGCGCTACCTCGTCATGGCCGGACAGGATGACAAGGCACTGGCCGTCCTCAGCCGTATCAACGGGCAGACGGAAGGCCGCAACATCCTGCATGAAATCAAGAATACCATCACGGAGAAGACGGAGAAGGTCTTCACCTACGGCGTGCTGGTCATCTTCGTGGGCATCATGCTCAGCGTCTTCCAGCAGGCAGTGGGCATCAACGCCGTGCTCTACTACGCGCCGCGCATCTTCGGCGACATGGGCATGGAGAACCCGATGATGCAGACCATCATCATGGGTGTGGTCAATATCCTCTTCACCCTCGTGGCGATATTGACCGTGGAGAAGTGGGGACGCAAGCCCCTGCTGATTACGGGTTCGATAGGCATGGCCGTGGGTGCCTTCGGCGTGTCCTTCACGTTCGGACAGGCCGGGATGGAGATGGTGACGATGCTCAGCATCATGGTCTACAGCGCTTCGTTCATGATGTCGTGGGGACCCATCTGCTGGGTACTTATCGCCGAGATATTCCCCAACACCATCCGTGGAGCGGCGGTGGCCATTGCGGTTGCCTTCCAATGGATATTCAACTGGATTGTAAGTTCTACCTTCGTGCCGATGTTCAACATGCAGACGGCCGGCGACCCGCACTTCGGGCATTGGTTCACGTATGCTCTCTATGGAGGCATCTGCGTGCTGGCAGCGTTGTTCGTATGGCGGCTCGTGCCTGAGACCAAGGGCAAGACGCTGGAGGACATGACCCGCCTCTGGCAAGAGCGTGGACGGAAGTAAATCAATGACTTCCCGTATAAAAGAATCGGGGCAGGAGAGGGGAGACCTCTCTTGCCCCGATTGCTATATGTGCCGGGGGGATGCTGCCGGCTTATTTCTTCTTGTTCTTCTCCTGGTCGCGCAGGTAGAGGGCATCGATGATGCCGTCCGCCAGGCCGATGACGGGCACGTGCACATACTCCGCCTTCACAATCTTGGCGATGGTCAGGAAAATCTCGGCGGCGGGCACGATGACGTCCGCCCGGTCTTCCTTCAGTCCGAAGTCCTTCATGCGTTGCTCGGGGCTGAGGGGCTTCAGTTGGTCGTAAAGGGCCTGCAGGGTGGCGACGGGCAGGCGTTGGTTATCCTTGTCTTTGTCCTTGGCCATGCGGTAGAGCTTGTTGATGTTGCCGCCGGAGCCGATGATGTTGATGCCGGGGAATCCCTGCGTGAGGCGCATCAGGTCGTCCTTCATTGTCAGCCAAGTCTCGGACTTGACCGCGCCGCTCAGTATGCGGACCGTGCCGACGTTGTAGGACAATGACTGCACCAGTGCACCGTTGACCATGAGGTTGACCTCGGTGCTGCCGCCACCGACATCGACGTAGAGGTAGTTGCCCGTGCGGTCCTGGAGGTCTTCCACGTGGTTGTTGTAGATCATTTGAGCCTCTTCCTGGCCATCGATGATTTCGATGTGGATGCCTGTCTCCTTCAGTATCTTGTTGATGACGGCCTTGCCGTTCTTCGCATCGCGCATGGCCGAGGTGGCACAGGCTCGGTAGTCCGTCACCTCGTAGATTTTCATCAGCTGGCGGTAGGCCTTCATCAGGCGGAGCATCTTCTCCATGCGCTCGTCGGACAGCTTGCCGAGTGCGAACACGTCGAAGCCCAGGCGCAGCGGCACGCGCAGCAGCAATACCTTGGCCAGTTTCCGGCTCATCAGGTTTTCGTTCTCTTCTTCTCTTTTGATTAATAGCCGCGCGGCGTTGGAGCCGATGTCTATGGCGGCGTAACACTTCTTTCCCATAAATTCTCTTTATGATATTGGTTGTTCTTAAAAATCCTCTTGTCGGGAGACTGTTAAGGGTATCTGATACTGTTGGTCAAGGGTATCTGATACTGTTGGTTAAGGGTATCTGATACTGTCAGCCAAGGGTATCTGATACCCTTGACGAAGGGTCACTGTGACTGTCCTGGCTGCCTTTCTCCAACTCAAGATAATGCATGTACAATTCTTCTTGCGACCGGAAAGGACGTTCCTCGTCCGTCTGCCACGGCAGATTCTCGCCACGTCCGTCCACGATGCGCCCCTGGCAGGTGTCGCGCAGGCCGTAGTCCACCACCGTGCGCAGGTCGGCCTTGATGGCAGGGTCGTAGACGGGAGTAATCACCTCGACGCGGTTGTCCAGGTTGCGGGGCATCCAGTCGGCCGAGCCGATGAAGCACTTCTCCTCGCCGCCGGCGGCGAAGATGAAGATGCGCGAGTGCTCCAGGTAGCGGTCGATGATGCCGTTGATGTGGATGGTCTCGCTGATGCCGGGGAGGCCCGTCACCAGCGAGCAGTTGCCGCGCAGCACGATGTCGATGGGCACGCCTGCGGCGGATGCCTCGTAGAGTTTCTTCACCATCACCTGGTCCGTGACGTGGTTGATTTTCATCCGGATGTAGGCGGGCTTGCCGGAGAGCTTGTTCTTGATTTCGTCGTCTATCAGGCGGAGGAACTTCTTCTTCATCTCGTTGGGCGACACCAGCAGCTCGCGGAAGCGGACGGGCGTATAGGGCTTCTCGATGAAGTTGAACACATTGGCCACGTCCCCCACCACGTTCTTCGCGGCGGTCATCAGCATGAAGTCCGTGTAGATGCGGGCGTTGCCTTCGTGGAAGTTGCCCGTGCTGATGCAGGCGATGTCGTTGCCCGTCTTCATGCCGATGTGGGTGATCTTGCTGTGCACCTTCAGCCCCTCCACGCCGAAGATGACGTGTATGCCTGCATCCTGCATCAGCTTGGACCACGAGATGTTCGAAGCCTCGTCGAAGCGGGCCAGCAGCTCGATGACCACGGTGACCTTCTTGCCATTCCTTGCGGCGTTGATGAGGGCGGTCACCACCTTCGAGGTCTTGGCCAGGCGGTAGAGGGTGGTCTTGATGCTCTTCACGTTCTTGCTGATGGCAGCTTCCTGGAGGACGCGGATGTAGTAGTCGAAGCTGTGGTAGGGCACGTGGATGTAGCGGTCGTGCTGCTGGATGAGCTTCAGCAGGCTGACGTTCTCGTCCAGCTCGGGCTTGATGATGGGTGTCCACGTGGGGTATTTCAGGTCCTTGCGTCCGCAGTCGGGGAAGGACATCAGGTCCTTGTGGTTATGATAGCGTCCTCCGGCCAGCACCGTGTCCAGCTTGTCGAGGTTGAGCTTGTTCATCACGCGCTTCAGCAGGTCCTTGGGCATGCCGGAGTCGTAGATGACGCGTAGCGCGTCACCCTTGCGGCGGCTCTTGACGCCCTTGGAAATCTTCTGGAGGAAGCCGTTGCGCAGGTCGTTGTCTATCTCCATCTCGGCGTCCTTGGTGAACTTGAAGGCGTAGGCCTCGAAATGCGTGTAGTCCATGCCGCTGAATATCATGGGCAGGCAGAAGCGGATGACGTCGTCCAGATACATCAGATAGCTCTTCCCGTCCTTGTCCGGCAGGTGGATGAAACGTCCGCAGACGGCCACGGGCATCTCGATGAGGGCGTATTCGGCGGCCTTCTTCCCCTCGGCGTGCATCTTCACGGCCAGGTAGATGTTGTCGTCGGCGGCCTCGGTCAGCTCCTTCACGGCAGAAAGCCAGACGGGATTGACGAATCCGCTGAGCTTCTGGCGGAAGACCTGGCGCACGAAGGCCTGCTGGTCATCGCTCAGCTCGTTGTCCTTCAGCAGGAAGATGTTCTCCCGGCGGAGGCATTCCGTCACCTCGTGGATGGCTGCCTCGTATTCCTTGGCGTAGCGGTTGTTCAGCTTGGTGATTTGCTTGATGAGCTGGGCGGCGTGTTCGCTCTCCTTGCGCACGCTCTTGTCCTCGTACTCCGCGATGCGGCTCAGCGTGGCCATGCGGACGCGGAAGAACTCGTCCAGGTTGTTCGAGTATATGCCCAAGAAGCTGAGCCGCTCCAGCAAGGGAATGTTCGGCTTGGTGGCTTCCTGCAGGATGCGCCGGTTGAAGTACATCCAACTCAGGTCCCGGTCGATATAGGCTTCTTCGAGCATGTCTTTCTTGTTTGTTGTCTTCTTAGCCATTATGTTGTATATATAAATGATGTAATGTCTTTAAACAAATCAGACCGTACCTGCATCCCGCGGGCACGGTTCCGAAGAGAATTTATGGAATATTACGTAAGAAGTTCCTTACTCTCTGTGGGGGGCGTATGTCATACATACTCTTCCACCATGTACATGTCGCTGATAAAGTCGTCAATCACCCGCTCGAGGTTCTCGTAGGCTTCATCGGGCGTTTCTCCGTAGGCACTGCACAGCAGGTTGTCCTTGTAGTAAGCAAAGAATCCTCCGCCGGCGGCCGCTTCCAGTGTGTAATCGTTTTTTGTCAGTTCCATAGTTGTGTCCTCCTTGATAAATTTTGCACTGCAAAGGTGCGGAAAGCATGTTGCATTCGTATGACACCGAAATTACAATTACACTAAGATGCAGCCGCCTCGGTTTTACTCCATAATCTCTATCGTATATCCGCCCCGGAAGACCTCGCCGGGTGTCAGATGTTGCACCCAATCTCGATCCTTGTATTCACCTGCATAGCGGGCGCGGTCGCAGCGGCCATACCACGGCTCGATGCAGACGAAAGGAGCATCCTTGCCGGGAGGCGACCAGAGGCCGAGGACGGGCGCGTCGAAGTGAAGAGCCAGGACTGCACGGTGTTCATTGTCGTAGAGCGTGACCTTGCGCACCTGTCCATCCTCCAGGATGAAGGTATCGATGTCGAAGGTATGGGTGTCAAGAGGCAGGAGCCCGTCTGTCAACTCCAGGGGATAGTGCGTGTCGGTGTCTACACATCCTTTCTCTGCGATGCGGATGTAGTTCAAGCCTTCGGTGCGGTCGAAGCCGAAGAAGCCGCGGCGCGGATCGGACGGGCTATAGTCGGGGAAGTAGAAGGCGGGATGCGCGCCTATCTGGAAATACATGTCCTCGGAAGCGGGATTCGTAACCTGCCAGCTCACCTCTATGCATCTTCCTTGCAGGCGGTAGCCGATTTCGAGCACGAAGGGGAAGGGGTACTTCTTCCGCGTCTCTTCGGTATCCGTCAGGCGATAGCGCAGCTCGTCGGCCGATTCGTGTATCAGTTCAAAGTCCATATCGCGGGCAAAGCCATGTTGAGACATTGTGTAGGCCTTTCCCTGGTGGAGATACTGGCTTTGCCAAACACTGCCCACGATGGGGAAGAGCACGGGCGAATGACGCTTCCAGAAAGCCGGGTCGGCCTGCCACAGATATTCGTGGCCTTGGTGGACGATACTGCACAGTTCGGCACCGTGCGGAGACACTTGGAGTGTCAATGCGGAGTTGGATAATGTGTTCATAGGTTATAGAAAATTTAGGAAAGTCATTTAGTTGGCCTTCACCCCGCAAAGATAGCCATTATCCGCGAGAGAATGTCGTGGTGGTAAATAAAACTTTCCGTACACTTGTATATGTCGTTCGCTTTTCGTTCCTTTGCGTGATTTTTTTGAGAATGACGAATGAAAATATCTACTTGTTTATGTCTCTTGGGATTCTTGGCATGCCTGTCTTGTAAGTCCGATGCCAAGAGCGGAGAGGCGGAGCGTACAGACCTGCATGTGGTGGCGAAGCCGGATATGCAGGACAAATCTTCCGAGCGCATGCCCATATCCGACGTGACCACCCGTTTCCGGTTTCGCGGAAAACCCTGTGAAGCCCAGGTGTTCCGTACGCCCGACGAGACCCTGCCCCGCGTGAAGGATGAGGAGGGCAACGAATATGTGGACAATCGCATCACGCTTCGCATCACCAGTGAGGGTAAGACGTTGGTGGACCGTTCTTTCACCAAGGACAATTTCGCCTCGGTGGTAGAGCCGCGTTTCCTGCAACACTCCATTTTCGAGGGATTGGTCTATGATACTGTCACTTCCCAAGGAGTGGTGTTTGCTGCCAGTGTCAGCTATCCCCAATCCGACCTCTACGTACCCATCCGACTGACCCTTACGTCGGGCGGACACATTGCCATGGAGACGGAGGATTTGTTGGATACTTATACGGACGGCGGTGAATAACCTCGTGGATTCCAGATTCTTTTCAGATTTGTCCCCTATCTTTGCCGCATGAAGATATTGATTGTAGAAGACGAACAAGACCTGCGCGAGACCATACGCGCCTCGCTGGTGAAAGAGAAGTTCGTGGTCGAGACCGCGGCCGACTATTTCTCGGCCTTGGACAAAGTGAACGACTACGACTATGACTGCATCCTGCTGGACATCATGCTGCCCGGCGGAAGCGGACTGGACCTGCTGCGCGAGCTCAAGCGGCTTCGGAGGAACGACAGCGTGCTCATCATCTCCGCCAAGGACTCGCTGGACGACAAGGTGGACGGACTGGAGCTGGGGGCTGACGATTACCTCACCAAGCCTTTCCACCTGGCCGAACTCAACGCGCGTGTCAAGTCCCTCATCCGCCGTCGTGTGGCGAAGGGCGACCTGACCATCTCCCTGGGCAACCTCACGTTGGATCCCGACAAGCACTTGGTGCAGGTGGACGACACTCCCCTTCAGCTCAACCGCAAGGAGTATGACCTGCTCTATTATTTTGTGGTCAATCCCAACCGCGTCATCAATAAGATGAGCCTGGCCGAATCCGTCTGGGGCGATAACATCGACCAGGCCGACTCGCTGGACTTCATCTATTCGCAAGTGAAGAACCTCCGCAAGAAGCTGAAGCAAGCCGGGGCCACCGTGGAGCTGAAGGCTGTCTATGGCTTCGGGTACAAACTGTCCGAGGTATGAAACTCCTGCATTATACCTATCGGAAACTCTCGTTGCTGTTCATTGCGCTGATGGCTACGTGGGGAGTCTTGTTCTACTACGCCATCGTCGACGAGGTGGTGGACGAGACAGACGACACCCTGGAGAATTATGCCTATCTCCTCATCAAGCAGGCACTGCGCGACCCCTCTACCCTCAACACACAAGGCAATCTGATGGCTGTCTACTCCTTCCGCCCCCTGACGGAAGAGGAAGGGGTGAATTATCGCGAGATATTCTACGACTCTTCTCTCTATATCGAACTGGAAGGCGAGTACGAGCCTGTGCGCGCCATGAAGACTGCCTTTCGCACATCCGACGGACAATTCTACGAGCTGACACTGATGGTATCCACCATGGAGCGCGATGACCTCCGGGAGGCCATGCTGTGGTATCTCGGCATTCTCTTCCTATTGCTGCTCATTTGCACTTCCATCGGCATACGCCTGGTGTTGAAGGGCGTCTTCCGGCCTTTGCACCGGTTGTTGCAGTGGCTCCAGCGCATCCAGCCGGGCAAACCTGTACCTCCCTTGGACAATCCCACCCAAATTCGTGAGTTCCGTCAGTTGAGTGATGCCGCCGAAGACATGGCCGGACGAAGCCACAAGGCCTACGAGGAGCAGAAGCAGTTCATCGAGAATGCCGCCCACGAGTTGCAGACTCCCTTGGCCATTGTCCGTGGAAAGGTGGAGTTGCTGGCCGAGAGCGAAAGCCTCTCCGAAGCCCAGATGAAGGAACTGGACGCCATCTATTCCACTTTGGGGCGTGCCGTGAAGCTCAACAAGTCCCTGCTCTTGCTTTCGCGCATCGAGAACGGACAGTTCTCCGAGGTGGAAGAGGTGGATGTAGATGAACTTGTGGATGGTCTTTTGCCCGATTTGATGGATATCTACGAGCACAAGGACATACACCTGGATCGCCAACGGGCAGAGCTGCCTTTCATCATCCGGTGCAATCCTTCGCTGGCGCAGATTCTTGTGTCCAATCTGTTGAAGAATGCCTTGCTGCACAATCTGGATGGGGGAACTTTGCAAGTCGTGACCACGCCGGACGCCTTGCTGGTCAGGAATTCGGGCGATGCACCCTTGGATTCGGAGAAGTTGTTCCGCCGCTTCCATCATTCCATCACGGGAAAACAGGACTCCAACGGCCTGGGACTGGCCATTGCGCGCACCATCGCCCGGTCCGCTTCCTTGACGTTGGACTATGTGTGGGAAGAAGGCATGCACGTCTTCCGTTTGGTTAAAGAAAATAAAAAAGAAAAAGAAGAGGGATGAATCCAGAAAATCTCCAAGATTGCTCCCGTCTTTTGCAGAAAAGGAATATCGTAAACCTATATAAATTGTTGTATATGAAAAATGTTTTATCCGCTCTGTTGCTGACATTCCTGGTATTCCAGACGGCTTGTGCCGGTGATGTCATCACCCATGATACGAAGAAGTTGCCGGCGGCGGCACGCACGTTCATCAGCACCTACTTTACGAAGGCACAAGTATCTCACATAAAAATCGAGAGCGAGCTGTTTCAGACCAAGAAGTATGAAGTTCTCTTGACCGACCGCACGGAGATAGACTTCGACCGCAAAGGGGAATGGTTGGAAGTAGATTGCGATGAGGCTCCTGTTCCCATGGGGATAATACCTGCTTATGTGACGGAGTATCTCAAGAGCCACTATCCCGACGCCTACGTCGTAAAGATTGAACGCAAGCGCCGGGAAGTGGAAGTGGACCTGAGCAACGACTGGTCTCTGACCTTCAATGCGAAGGGAGAGCTCATCAAGGTTGATGATTGATGAGGGCTTCTCCTTACATCGGGTGATAATCCTTGGCCAGGCCTCCTTCGCCCGTTTCCTTGTAGAGCGAAGGCAGGTCGTTGCCTGTCTCCTTCATCACCTCGATGACGCGGTCGAACGACACGCGGTGTATGCCGTCGGTGAAGGAGGAGTACAAGTTTGCATCCAGGGCGCGGGCGGCTGCATAAGCGTTGCGCTCGATGCAGGGGATTTGCACCAGGCCGCACACGGGGTCGCACGTCATGCCCAGGTGATGCTCCAAGCCCATCTCGGCTGCATATTCTATCTGTGCGGGCGTGCCGCCGAACAGTTGGTTGGCTGCGGCCGATGCCATCGAGCAGGCCACCCCCACCTCCGCCTGACAGCCTGCCTCGGCGCCCGAAATGGAGGCATTGGTCTTCACCACATTGCCGATGAGGCCCGCCGTAGCCAGGGCGCGCAGGATACGCATCTCGCTGAAGTCGCGGCTCTTGGCCAGGTGATAGAGCACGGCGGGTACCACGCCGCATGAACCACACGTGGGAGCCGTTACAATCACACCTCCCGACGCATTCTCCTCGCTCACGGCCAGGGCGTAGGAGAACACCAGTCCGCGCGACTGGAGGGACTGCTTGTATCCGCACGCCTTGATGTAATACATTGAAGCCTTGCGGCGCAGGTTGAGCGGGCCGGGCAATACACCCTCCGCGTCCAGGCCGCGCCGGACGGCCTCCTGCATGGTCTTCCATACCTCGTGCAGGTAGTCCCAGATATCGCTTTCCTCACATTCTTTCACGTATTCCCAATAACTCTTTCCCGTGCGTTCACACCAGTCGAGGATTTCTGTCATGTGGCTCATCTCGTAGACTTCGGGTGTGTTGATGGACGTGTCGCCATCGTGTTCTTCGGCCAGGGCACCCCCGCCGATGCTGAAGACGGTCCATTCGTCCGTCGGGTGCTTATCCTTGTCCAGTGACTCGAATTTCATGCCGTTGGGGTGGAAGGAGAGGAAGATTTTCGGTTCCCATACGATTTCCACGGGGGCGACGGGTTCCAGGGTCTCGATGATGGCCGTGTTGGTCATGTGTCCCTTGCCCGTGGCGGCCAGGCTGCCGTAGAGGGTGACGCGGAAGGAGGCGGCTTCCGGGTGGCGTCCCAAGAAGATTTGTGCGGCCTTGCGGGGCCCCATCGTGTGGCTGCTCGAGGGTCCTGTGCCGATGCGGTAAAGTTCTTTAATTGACTTCATTGTTTGAAGATGTTTTTGTCGGATTAGTACTAACACTGCAAAACTACACAAAAGTTTTGAAAACAGCTCCCATCCCGGCGAGGATTTTGTGGGGAAGGAGTGTGTCGGAGGAGGGGAATGAGTTACCGTAGACGTTTCATCTGAATTATCATTTTTCTTCTTTATGTTATGTAATATGTAATGATTTATTTCTGTATAAACACCTTTCTTATTAACTTATCTCTGTTCCCTTGTGCATCTCATCTTTCTCTCTTTCCGAAAGAGACCAAAAAGAGACCGTGTCTTATTTTAGAAAAGGTTGACTCCCCAAAGAAAAGTCAACAAATGAAAGCAAAAGACAGATTCCTCTTCCTCCATGCCGTCCAGGTCGAACACTTCCTCGGCGGGGTTGGCCTGTCCTTTCTTGCCTCGCAAGTCCTTGGCGATGACCACCGCGTAGTAAATGGCGTAAGCTATCGTCAGCACCAAGGCGAATATCATAAATGGACTCATGCGTTGTCTTTTTGCTGGGTTTTACATTCGTTTTGCCTGCAAAAGAATGGTGGAAAAGACAATGTGGGAAAGACCGGGCCGAAATATCGTCCGATTTTAACGTGAATTTTCTTCGGGCGAGAAAATCATACTGTCAATCATACTTCAAACCCGCAATTCCCCTTTTTAATCAGCTCTTGTTTCCCTTTTCTCAATCGGCTAATAGGCATAATCCACCGTGCGCATCCCCCGGTCGTTGTTTTCGTTGTGCGAAGGTAAGGCGGTCGGGAAGCTGCAAGGCGCAGTTCCGGGGCGGCCAGCTTCCTCCTTGCATTCGTTCCCGCCTTTCCGCCTTAATCTTGCACATGAAAACAAGTCCCTGTGGACGGGTGCAAGCCCGACGGCAGGGAAGGAACAAGAAGTGTAACATCAAAACTTGTAACAATGAAACAGATTATTTGGTCAAACGACAGTCGGATAGACGACGAGGCACGGGAGCATTACCAGAATTTCCAGCGGGAACAGTTGGAAGATGACAGCTACATGGTCAGTGACGAGGAATGGGGCGAGGAGGTCAACAGTTGGCTGGACGATGAACGCTTTAACCTTAACAAGGAGGTGGACGGTGTGATAATCGCCTTTGGCGACTTGGGCTTGTGGCGGGGACGCAGGCAGGGGTATCAGATTTTGGGCAGCAACATTGCGGACATCCTGTACAGTTCCTGTGAGGATTGCGAATGGTACGGCGACAGCTATAACATCCGTGGTCGCATGGCTCACCACGATGGCACGAACTATGTACTTTACCGGGTGGCGAAAAGCCGGGAGGACGCCGAGCGGATAGCCGACAAGATTTACAACCTTGAAATTGACGAGAAAGGCTTCCGCAAGCTCACACGCTCACTCTATCCCTACGTGGCCGACGTCTACGGCTGGAAAGTCAGAGGGCGCAGACCGGCATAGGCACAAAGAACAAGAAAGGACAGCCGTTTCCATATGTGGGTGGGGCGGTTGTCCTTTTCTCAAAAATTGCTTGTACTGTTGGTTCCAGCCCAAGCCCCTTTATACTTCAAAAACTTTCCCAGGGTCGAAGGTCAAATGCTCGTTATGGAATACATAGCCCAATTGGTTGCTGACGCACCATGTTTCGCCAATCTGCACATCAACATTGTAATGGGAGTGGCCGTAAATCCAGTAGTCCACTCCGCATCCCTTGATGTAGTCTTCCAGTTCTATCATGAATGCCCCGTTTGCTTTACTATCGGCAAACTTGGGGCATTGCATCCTGAACGAGGGCACATGGTGGGTCACGACCACCTTTTTGCTGACGGTACTTGACCTGATAGCCTCCTTAATAAAAGACAAACACCGTTCGTGTTCACGGTTGAAGTCTGTGAATGTAAGGAGTTCCCCCTTATACAAGATACGCCGGAAGTCGCTTATCACTTGCTCGGTGAAATACGCCTCTTCCAAAGGAATCTTGCCCCACAATGTCGAAACTATGATGTCAACGTCGCCAATGCGGATAACACTGTTGTAATAGCTGTGTACATTGGGGCGTATTTCAAGGCATAAGCCGTCAGCCAACGTGCCAATGTCGTAATACTTATAGAACTCGTGATTGCCCATACAGGCAATCACCTGCTTGTAATTGTCAGATGCCCAGTCCCAAAACGGGTGCATCGAATAGTTCTCATCGCCGAGATAGCCTATGTCCCCAGCGAGGACGAGTATATCCCCGGCCACTTCAAGCGGATTCGCTTTTAGATACCGCCAATTGTCGGCAAACTCCAGATGGAGGTCGGACGCATATTGTATCTTCATGGCTCTTCAGCAATAAATAGTCCGTCCAACACCTCCAACAATCCCTCCACGAATGTCGCATCCTGCCCCAGAGACTTGGCAAGAGGCTCCGCCAATGTTTCCCATTCACTTCTGACAGAGGCCACGAAAGACTTTACGCAAGACACTATGGCATCGGAGGCGGCCACTGGCGCATCTTCCATGATGGCCACATTTTTCAACACGTCAGAACGGTGCTTCTTGATGTCCTTGCTGTTGACATGCCGGCCGACGGCCTTGTCTTGCATCAAGTTCAGGTAAGCACGGGCTTTCAAGGCTATCAAGGCTTCCGGGGAGGCATGGCGGATGCCGTCCGTCAATATGCTGTGCGCAACGGTGAAGTGATAATAGTCATCATCCATGATGATGGCACTCAGACTCGACGCTTCGGCATCCATGGGCAATGGTTCTATGACAAGACCTTTCGGAGCCCCAAGGGTATCGGGATGTCGGGAAAGAAGTTCAATCATTGCCGGATAACCGGGCTTGCCATCCACGAACCTGTATAACTCGTATCGTGGCGTTTCTCCCTCTTTAGGCTTCCTTTTCTCAGGACGATAGCCGCCTTCCCGAATAAATTGCCAGAATCTTTCGGCAAAGGCTGCGGACATTTTCTCCACAATTACTATCATATCTATGTCATGGGTGGCGCGTGGCCGCACCACGGTGCCTGACATGACCATTTCGCAGGCCGTGCCGCCTATGATGACATAGTTGTCGGAATAAGCCTCAAAAGCTTCCCGGAATTTTTCTAATCCTTCCATTCCATTTCATTGATTAATTGTTCTACTTCGCCCTCTACCCGCGCGTCGGTATCGTCACGCAGCGAGAGGGCCAACGATAGCCTGTCAACAAACATGGGCTTTGTCTCATGACTTGTGATCGGCGGGTATTTCCAGACTTCTATGACGATATCGCCGTCATAGTCGTTCGGGTTCTTTATTGATCCTGCCTCAGACAATGACCGGAACAGTCTTGCTTCCATCATGACCATGCGCTCCGGGTCGGGATTGAGGCGTGTATAATGGGCAAGAGCATTGATGCCGCAAACAGGATAAACCTCTTGCGTGTCAAGGCCGTCGCAATATACTTTTTGCTCGACAGGACTGGCAAGCACCGACCCGGCCTGCTCCCACAGTTCAATCCCCTTTCGATGGAAGTGAAGTACCTTTCTCTTGGAGCCGTCAGCGATTCTCTCGCATAAGCCCAGGTCTTCAAGACAGGTCATGCCAAGGGTTATGCTCGCGTATGAATAGGGCAACTTACCTTTGACATCATTGGCCGACAATCCTTCAAGGCTTTCCACCTGCAAGTGATAGAGAAGGATGTACTGTGCCACGGGAGACAGGGCTTTGGCTGCTTTCTTGTGCCGGACACGTTCGTTGGCCACGAGCATGGGCAGATGGGCATATTTGGCTGACACAACGAAATAGACCTCCCTGTCTATCAGCCGCTGCCGCTGGTATGCCGGGGCGGAGGGCAACAGGTAAACGACAGGAAGCCCGAGTGAGGCGGAGATTTTGTCGGCTGTCAGGGCAAGGTTGCGCGGCGATGCCACCGCCCCTTTGGGTTCAGCAAACAGTAACCGCATGCCATGGTATTCGCCATCGTAAAACCGATAGGCAAGGGTGTCTCCTATGGAAATGCCTTTCAACCGCTCCTTGCTACGCATCCTCAACTGGATTGTTCTTCCTGTAATCGTTATGTCAATCTCTTGGTTTTGCATCAATTTAATTACCTATTAAAACGATGCAAAAATACTAAATTATAATCATTGTACAAAATATCAAATGGTATTTTCGCCTCTTATCCCCCCTTTACTACGGCATCTTTTTCTTCCCGACAAGGATGTCATTGAGGTCTTTGTACAACGGATGGGCTTCCATCATGTCATGCACGGCATCGCCTTTGAGTTCCCGGATCATGTCCACCACACGCCGCCCGGCATCGTCGTTGTCGAGATAGCAATAGAGGTGTTTGTAGGCTTTCAGCCGTGGCAACACCTTGGGCAGATTGTTCACCGAGTTCAGCACCAACAAGTCTGCGCCATAACAGGGTACGGACAACCGTTCCTTTTTCCGCAAGGTGAGGAATGACAAATAGTCCATGAACCCCTCGAACAGGCACACGCTGTCTGTTTGCCCATGGGAAAAGAACGACACGGCTTTCGGCGCAATACATCCTTTATGATAAGGATTGCGTATTTCATAACCACCTGGAAAAGCCACGCGACTTTGACCCTCTTGGCCAAACAGGATTTGCCCACCTTTGGCTACAATATGATTGACCCTTTAAAGTCCTGGTGTTGGGGGTCAATTTTATTTTACCCTTTTAAAAATTCTCGTTT